>JAJRWY010000166.1 GCA_024276575.1 Candidatus Binatota bacterium | reverse complement strand
GTCGCCTCATTACGCCGCAAGGAAAACTCACGTTGGCCATGAGTGCCAACGAAAAGGTCCGCACCGAGTTGTTGCAATACCTCGACGCCCTCGACCTTGCGGCCTGACACCCCTTTTACTCGGATTCTTTTGCAACGTTAGAGTAAGAAGAAATTGTGGAACAAGAGCTTCCAGCTTTGCCCAAGCAGATCTAGTCCTGCGGTCGGTGTTTTCAGAAGGTGGTAGCGGTAGACACCGTCGAGAAAAGCGGTTCCACCGCAGGCAAGAGCCACCGCGTTGATACCAGCAAAAACCACGGCAAATGCCGCCAATAACTGCCGCGCCTGCTTCCAGTCGATAATGGCCAGCAATGCGGCCACCATGAATGCTTGAGGAATGACGTAGATGCCCGTTGTTGCCCCTAACGCCAGCAATACTCCCGCCAGCCCCGGGCGGCCGCGAAACGCCGCCAACAAACCGGCACTGCCCCAGGCAACGGCCCAGTTGATCCCGGTCCAGTGGCTCGAGGCTCGTAGCGTATCGTAGGAAAACAAGAACAGAACAGAGGCAACGACTGCTGCCAGCCGGCCCCCGGCACGCAGTGCGATAAGATAGACACAGATCCCTGAAGTCGCTGCCGCAACCGCTCCTAACAACTTTGCTGCCGTCAGGTGGAAACCGACTGTAGCGAACAACAAGTAGCCGGGAAGCAGATGGAGCGGAGGATGGGCGAAGAAAAAGTCTCGGTAGGGCAGGTACCCCTGCGCCATCAACGTCGCGTTGTAAAAGTAGATGTTCTCGTCGGAGACCGCCGGTCCGAGTCCGTATGACTTGAGAATGAAAAACAGCAGGAGCAAGAGCGCGAGCAGTAGCGCATCGAGAGAACCAAAGTACGGGCGAATAGAAGCCCATCCCTCGAAAACGCACCGTTTCTTGACCAGCCTCCCCACCGTTCGGCATCCTCCTCTTCTCGGCACCATGCCGCTCGTCCGGCTGCTACGGCGTCTATCAATGTTGATTCCGCCTACGAAACGACAACGATGAGCGCTGGGATCGCATGAGTGAATCAGACGAGCGGCTGTCCCGGAAGCAAGGGCGGCATCGGGCACCCGAGCGTGTCGGCGATGGCGCGCAGTATTTCCGCCTCCGCCACGTTCACCTCCCCATCGGCAGCTATGCAGGTAGCACTCGCCACGAGAATCTCTTCTTTCGCGCGTCCCGCAGCTTTGGCAAGCTTGCCCAGGGCCTGGTCGAGTTCGCGGAGGCCGCAACGCTCCTCGGGCAGTAACTCGACGTCGATGCCACGAAGGGTCCCCGCCCCCCGGGCGAAGATCTCCCTACGCTCGGCGTCGTCCCGGCCGCCAACGTAAGAGAGGATCGAGAGCGTGACACTGCACTCGGGAACAAGATTTCGAAGCGACGAGTAGCGAATCCGTGCCGTTCGTAGCGCTCGGAAGCTGGGCTCTAGATGCGCAAGCAGAATCCGCTGCATCATCCATTCGAACAGGTCGATACGCTGATCGGCGTCGATTAAGGCCTGAACGTTGGCGACAAAGGCCTCGTATTGGCTCAGTGAAAGCGATCGCAGCGCGGGCAGCGCCATATCGATAGCGGGCAGTCGTGCGTGCACGTCCATGCGCCGCACACCGGGCAGCAACCGCTTTGTCTCCTGGTCGATGCCGGCTTCTCCCGCCTCGGCGAGCCGCGCGAGTTGGATATCGCGGGTGCCCTGCTCCTCGTTGATCAGCAGAGCGTAGATCACAGCCCTGGCTCCGTAGGGCTAGCGTATCGCGCCGACTACTTCCGGCGGAAGGCCCTCGACCAACTTCCGCGCATAGTCGAGATGAGCGAGCGTGGGCCGGCCGATCTGATGCACCGCATTACCATCCGGGCTAAACGGAAACGCCGCTTCTTCAGCCGGCGCCGCACCTTGTTGCGCAAAGCCGGCTGCACCCGCGGCTAGCGTCTCGGACGCCCCCTGTCCAACAGTGTCGCCGGCCCCTTGCCAACTTGGATCGAGACGTGCGATGCGCTCATCGAGGGGAGGATGGGTAGCGAAGAGACTTTGCATACCACCGCGAAGCCCCTGACTGAAGAAGAGGTGGCTGGATTCCGGCGCGTTCGGGCTCTGCATGAGCGATCCCGATTGATAGCCCCCGATCTTCTTGAGCGCTCCGGCGATGCCGAGCGGATTGCGGGTGAACTGAACCGCCGAGGCATCGGCAAGAAACTCACGTTGCCGGCTGACGGAAGCCTTGATCAGGGTTCCGAAGAAGGTTCCCACCGACCCGATCGCCATCAACCCGAAGCCGATCGCCAACATTGCCATACCGCTGTTGTCGCGGTTACGCCGCCCAATGCTGGCGTACATCGAGGATCGCAACAGGAAGTAACCGATGATTCCGATTAGCAGGATTCCGTGGAGCACTCCCATGAGCCGGATGTTCAAACGCATGTCACCGTTCAGTATGTGGCTGAACTCGTGCGCAATAACGCCCTGGAACTCGTCACGGCTAAGCTGGCGCACGCAGCCACGAGTCACGCCGATTACTGCGTCGCTCGGACTGAAGCCGGCGGCGAACGCATTGATGCCGGGCTCCTGCTCCATCACATAGACAGGAGGGGCAGGCAGGCCGGCGGCAATCGCCATTTCCTCCACCACATTGAGGATCTTGCGCTCTTCCCGGTCACGTGTATCCGTGGGAATAGGGGTGCCGCCGAGCGCCTCCGCCACCACGTGTCCGCCTGCGCGTAACTGGGAAATCTTGTACAGGCTACCCAGCGCCACCACCGCCAGGGTCAGCAGTGAAATCTGCAGCAGCAACTCCGGCTGCCACCAGTCGAGTATGAGTTCGGCCTGTCCGGTAACGCGATCGACCTGCCCGCCGGTCAGCACGACCGCGAGCGCGTAGAGCATCGCGTCGATGGCTACGACGGCAAGCGCGAAGAGGACGACCAGACGCGAGGTATTGCGACGGGCTGCATCCTGATTCTCGAAGAAGCTTGAAGACATGTAGTAAAAATCCAGGCGTCCGGCCGGTTCAGCCGAAAGAAACCTTCGGCGCTTCGGCTATGGCCTCGCTATCGAACTCGAGCAGCGACGCGTCTTGCCCGTGCCCGAACATGCCCGCCACGATCACGGCGGGGAAACTTTGCTTGTAGGTGTTGTAGGCCGTTACGGCATCGTTGAAGGCCTGGCGCGCGAAGGACACCTTGTTCTCGGTAGACGTGAGTTCCTCAGTGAGTTGCTGCATGTTCTGGCTGGCCTTGAGGTCCGGATAAGACTCCGCCAGAGCAAACAGGCGCCCCATCGCCCCACCGAGCGCCCCCTCGGCCCCGGCGAGACCCTGGATGGCAGCCGGGTCTCCGGGGTTTCGTGCCGCCGCCTGCAAACCCGAAACCGCCGTATTGCGCGCCTGGATGACAGCGTCGAGGGTCTCTCGCTCATGGGACATGTAGCCCTTCACGGTCTCGACTAGATTGGGAATCAGGTCATAGCGCCGCTTCAACTGGACCTCGATCTGCGCGAAAGCGTTTCCGTAGCGATTTTTCAAGGCGACGAGCTTGTTGAAGACACCGACGAGCACGGCGACAAACACGACGATAAACACGAGGACGATGCCTACGACACCAATTAGCATGATGCATTCTCCTATTCCCGAAGACTCCCGAAGAGCGGCGCAAGCGTAGCAGCCCGGTTTGAACCCACTACGGCACGTTCCCGAATCATCGCGGTGGATCGGGAGCCTCGACTAAAGGACATGATAGAACACTCGGCCTCCCGAAACGATCTTGCCAACACGGTGCGTGAACATCAGTCCCGCATACAACTTCGACCGAATATGAACTATTATGCCGACCATCGAGTTTGGCTCTAGCTCGTCTGCTAACCCGCTTCGCGCTTGCGCTTCTTCCGCCCATCCTCGTTTCGCTCGACTAAGCGATCGCGAACGGTGGACCTGATCCGGAACCTCGAGTCCTGACGAGGCGGTCGACGAGGCGGTCAGTGGCTCACAGCAGAGCTTTCATGAATAATGAAAGCTCTAGAGGCAACAGCAACAGGAGCAAGAGATGTCTGAAAGTGTATACAAGGTGATCGAGTTGGTGGGTACGAGCGAAACTTCCTGGGAGAAGGCCGTCGAGGCTGCGGTGTCGAAGGCGTCGAAGAGCCTGCGCGATTTACGTATCGCCGAGGTTTCACAGCTCGACGTTCAGATCAAGAACGGGGCTGTCGAGGCCTACCGAGCCAAGGTGAAGGTGTCTTTCAAGTACGAGGATTGAGCTTTTTCCACGACTTACCGCCAAGCTAAGATTTGGCGGCAAGCGCCGAAGGTAGAAAGAAGAGGCTCCTCGTGGCTTGCCGAAAGAAGTTCGCTTTTCTCGATTTGGCGGCAAGCGCCGAACGTAGGAAGAAGAGGCAGCTTGCGGCGAAGTCGTGGGGACGGATAAGTCGTGCGGGCGGGTAGCGTTGCTCGCGCCTTGCGCAAGCTCGGTTTGGCTCGCGGCACCGGTTTTGCTATCTCCCCGTAATGCTTAATGAAACAGAGGACGCGATGGCACCTCGACGAGTGATGGTGTCGCCGCGCGATGGTGCCCGGCAGCGCGATGGTGCCCGGCAGCGTGATGGTGCCCGGCAGCGTGATGGTGCCCGGCGGCGTGATGGTGCCCGGCAGCGTGATGGTGCCCGGCGGCGTGATGGTGTCTCGCGGCGTAATGGTACCTCGCGGCGTAATGGTACCTCGCGGCGTGATGGCGCCTTACGAGGGGATGGTGTCCCGCGATGAGTAGCGATACGTCTCTCTCCACCGATAGGCCGTTACGGCGCTACCGCGACATACGAGAGTTGATAGGCAGCCTCGACGAACCCACACCGCTGCTGCGGGTAAACCGTGTGACCACAGGGGCGGATTTCTCCCTGTTCCTGAAACTCGAATGGTTCAACCCCTTCGGTTCGATAAAAGACCGCACCGCATCTTTTCTTCTGCAAGGCATGGCCGACCGTGGGGAATTGGATGGCAAGGAGTTGGTCGAGCCGACCTCGGGCAACACCGGCATCGCGCTGTCGGCACTGGCGGCGCTGCTGGGTAAGCAGCTTTCGATTACCGTACCGGAGGAAGTGCCTGAGGAAAAGAAAGTAATCATGCGCATGCTCGGCACCACCGTGTGGCCGACCCCCGACGACCTGTGCCCGATCGATCATCCCAAGGACGGGGCCATCGCGCTGGCGCGCTCGATGATGGAAAGCGAGCCGGATCGCTTCGTCTCCCCCAACCAGTACGAGAACCCGGACAACGTGCGCGCTCACTACGAGACGACGGGCCCCGAGATCTGGAAGCAGACCGAAGGCCGCGTGCGTTACTTTTTTACGGGCTACGGTACCTGCGGAACCATCACCGGCGTGGGCACATACTTAAAGGAGCAAAACCCGGAAATCCAGGTGATTGCCATCGAGCCGCAGAAGGGACACCGCCTGCCCGGGCTGAAAAACTTCAGCGAATCGAAGCGGCCGGGCATCCTCGACCCTGGCGTGATCGACCACGTGGTCGGTGTCAACGACGAGCGAGCCTACGCGATGACCAAGCGTCTGTTTCGCGAGGAAGGTTTGATCGTGGGTCCATCGACCGGCGCCATCACCCATGCCGCGCTCGAATTCGGCCGCGACAAGGAGGGCGTCGCGGTAGGGATCTCTCCGGACGGAGGCTTCAAGTACGCGAGCTATTTCATCGACATTTTGGGCGACGAGGGGAACCCCAGCCTCTGAGCCCACACCGAGCCGCAGCGGGCTACGGCTCGGGCGGCATCCACTTGCTCGGCTCGAGTGGGTAGGTTTCGTCGCTGCGGCACGCAAGGAAAACACTGCTATGGACAAGAGCTACGAGTTACCGCGTGATCTCGGCGCCGACTTGGACAAGCTCGGCGAGTACGTCGCGCAATTCAAGGCTGGGGATCTCTCCCCGGAGGCTTTCCGGTCGCGTCGAGTGCCGCAGGGGGTTTACGAGCAGCGCCTCGACGGCCGCCACATGCTGCGCGTGCGCTTGCCGGCCGGTGTGTTGCTGCCGGATCAGCTACGTAAGTGCGCAAAAGTGGCACGCGCCTACGGAGACGGCCGACTTCACATCACGACCCGGCAGGACATCCAGGTACACGACATCCTGATCGACGGTATCCAGCCGGCGCTGCGCGAGCTCGCCGAGGCTAACCTGTCAACCAAGGGCGGGGGCGGCAACACTGTGCGCAATATCATGGGCTGTGCCGACGCGGGGGTCTGTCCTCACGAGGTGATCGACGTAGCGCCCCACGTGGTCTCGCTCACCGAGTTCATGCTGGCCGATCCGTTGAGTTTTCAGATGCCGCGAAAATTCAAAATCGCGTTCTCCGGCTGCTCCGAGGATTGCATCGGTGCCGGCGTGAACGACGTCGCGTTCATCGCCAAGCAAGGTCCAGAGGGTCCGGGGTTCGCGGTTTACACCGGCGGCGGCATGGGCTCTCGGCCCAGGATCTCCGAACTGCTCGAGAAGTTCGTTCCTGCCTCCGAGGCTCATCTCGTTGCCCAGGCTATCAAGCGCGTTTTTGACCAGCACGGCAACCGCAAAAACAAGAACCGGGCACGCCTTCGCTTCCTGGTCAGTGAGATCGGATTCGACGGCCTGCGCACTCTGTACCGCGAAGAACTAGCCAGGCTGCGATCAGAAGCGCCGGTTGCGCCTGCACTACGCCCGATGACAGTGCCGGTGTCCACCGAGCCCAAAGCGGCGCAGCCTCGCAGCGAAGGCTTCGACGCCTGGTACGCGAGCAACGTGAGCGAGCAGAAACAGGCGGGCTTCTTCATGGTGACGCTAGCGCTCAGGAACGGAGATCTCACCTCCGGGCTCGCCGAGCAATTGGCGGACGTGGTCGGGGATTTCGGCGAGGGAGTATTGCGCACTACGCCCAGCCAGAATGTGATGATCCGCTGGGTTCATGAGCAAGAGCTGCCGGGTCTGCACCGTGCCCTTCAGGCGCTGCGTCTAGCACCCGCCGACAGCCCCGTCGAGCGCGAGTTGATTGCTTGCACCGGCACCGCCACCTGTCGTCTAGGAATTTGCAGATCGCCGGCTTTGGCCGAGCAGGTCCACCGGGCCTTGGATAAAGCCGGGCTGGACCTTGCCGACGCGAAAGAACTCACACTAAACATCAACGGTTGTCCCAATGCCTGTGGCCGCCATCCCATCGGCGCCATCGGCCTGCACGGCAAGGCCCGCCGTATCGGCGGACGCCTAGTTCCCACTTACGTGATGCAGCTCGGCGGTCGTGTGGGCGAGGGTAAGACTCGACTTGCCGAGGGTGCGGAGAACCTGCCCGCGCGCAACGCGCCTGAAGTAATCGTCGAGCTATTGCAGAGCTTTCGCAACTCGGATCAGTACCCCGACTTTCACGCTTTTCTCGATGACGGCGGTGGCCGCGCCCGCGCCGCAGAGATCGTAGCCGGATACAGCGATGTGCCTGGCTTCGAGGACGATTCGAGCTTCTACTACGACTGGGGAGCGCAGGAAGAGTTCTCGTTGGCCGGCCGCGGTGCCGGCGAGTGCAGTGCCGGCGTATTCGACTTGATCCGAGTGGACCTGAGCAGTGCGCGCGATGCGTTGGCGGAATCGAAGTTGCTTACCGCCACGGCATTGGGCGCACGAGCGATGCTGATCACCCAAGGCGAAGACGTCAAGGATCACGTCGAATCGCTCACCTTGTTCGCGACGCTCTTCATCGACGCAGGGCACGTGGACGCTAGCTTCCGCGACCTGATCGAAGATGCCCGGCAACGGGCCGCCGGAGGCCAGGCCGGCGAAGAGTTGAGTTCAGGTGCCGATAGAGTCGCTGCTTTGATCGCCGAGGTCGAGACTCTCTACGAAAATATGGATCAGTCGTTACGCTTTCATCGAACCAATGAAGCTGCTGCCGCCGATGAAGCTAGCGCTACGGCTGCTGCAACCACGAACTCGACAAAGACCGGTGGTGTGCAGGAGGGCGGTGGTTCGCAGCAGGGTGGCGGCACGCAGAGGGCCGGGGGCACGCGCGAGGCTAGCGGCACGCAAAAGGCCGGGGGCGCGCGCAAGGCTAGCGCTGCAACGAAGGCTAGTGACGCGATGAAGGATCGCGCCGCGACCCAGTCCAACGATACAATGAAGGATTTCCCCGTCGACAGGGAGGCTGATTTCCGCGGGATCACCTGTCCGTTGAACTATGTAAAGACCAAGATGTTGCTCGCGCAGATGCAGACCGGACAAACGCTCTCGGTTCTTTTAGATGAGGCCGGAGGCAAAAGCGTGCCGAGGAGTGCTGAGAAGGACGGCCATGAGGTCGTGCTCGAGCAGCAACGTGGAGACCGCTGGCTGGTGCTTGTTCGCAAGGGCTGAACTTGGGTGCCACGGAAGGCCTCCCAGGCTCCCAAAGAATGCTCAGTGCAGCCGCAAACCGGCTGCACTTGTTGGCAGTGAGCCCATGGCGTTTATGCAGAAACCGTATTACCGCAAAGAGTGAATCAAGTCTGGAGTACGAAGTCCACGTAGGGATCGCGCACATCGATGCCTCGGAAGCGATAGAAGCCCGCCTCTTGGATGTAGACCGCGGGAACCGGGAACGCCGCGCTCGTGCATCGGCGCAACTGTGTGTGGTGTGCATCGTGGAGTAGTTTGCGGAGAGTTGAAAGACTTCGCCGGCCACGGCTGGGGCGTGCCGTGGCCGGCGCTGGTCCGGCGATTCCGGACCCTTGCGAGGCCGGGAAGTTCCGCTTTCTACGGAACCATCGT
>JAJRWY010000165.1 GCA_024276575.1 Candidatus Binatota bacterium | reverse complement strand
TTCATTACCAACACCTCGAGGGGAAAGGATATGTAGAACTCCATGGAAAAGCCCGCTAATCGCGAGCCGCCTCCGATTTTCTCCCGCGGCCAGCGTTTCAGCGAGGCCGTGTCGGTGCTATACCGCCTCGTCTTGGACCTGAGGACCTGAGGACCTGAGGACCTGAGGACCTGAGGACCTGAGGACCTGAGGACCTGTGGACCTGTGGACCTGAGGACCTGTGGACCTGTGGACCTGTGGACCGGCGGTCCGGTGATCCGGTGGACCTGTGGACCTGAGGACCGGTGGACCTGAGGACCGGTGGACCTGAGGACCGGTGGACCTGTGGACCTGTGGACCGGCGGTCCGGTGATCCGGTGGACCTGTGGACCGGTGGACCGGTGGACCTGTGGACCTGTGGACCGGTGGACCTGTGGACCTGTGGACCGGCGGTCCGGTGATCCGGTGGACCGGTGATCCGGCGGTCCGGTGATCTCGCGGTCTCACGCTCCGGTGGCCCCGCGGTCCGGGAAGATCGCACGCGAGTTTCCATGCCTGTAATCAGCGTCAACGACATAAGCAAGGCTTTTGACCATCGCGTCGTTCTCGACGGTGTCTCTTTGACGGTGCGGAGCGGGGAGCGAATCGGCGTGGTCGGAGCCAACGGCTGCGGCAAGAGCACCCTGGCGCGCATTCTCGCGGGTGAAGTCGAAGCGGATTCCGGAACATTGGCGCTCAGACGAGGCGCACGGGTGGCTTATCTAGCTCAACAACCGCAGCTCGACCCCGGACAAAGCGCCGCCGAGGCGGTGCTCTCCGGAATGGACGCATGGACCTTGGCAAAACTGCGTTACGAGCGCGCCGTTGCCGGGCTGCAAAGCACGGACGGGCATGCCCAAAAGTGGATCGCCGAGCAGGCCGCGGCTGCGGACGAACTGGAGCGCCAAGGCGGCTGGGAGCGTCTCCACGAGGCCGAGAGTATACTCGGGCGTCTCGGCATAGAGAACGTCGATGTTCGCATCGGCGACCTCAGCGTCGGACGCCGTCGCGCGGTCGCGCTGAGCAAAGTGCTGGTATCGCGGCCCGCGCTCGCGCTACTCGATGAGCCCACCAACCACCTCGATGTCGAGCGCATAGAATGGCTCGAATCCTACCTGCGCAACCAATACGATGGTGCATTGCTCCTCATTACTCACGACCGTTACATTCTCGACCGTGTCGCCACCCGTACTATCGAAATCGCGAACGGGTCGCTCTACAGCTACGAGGGCGGCTATGAGGAATACTTGGAGGCCAAGGCCGAGCGTAGCGCCCAGGCCCGGCGCGTAGAGGCCAACCGGCGTAACTTCTTACGCCGTGAACTCGAGTGGTTGCGGCGCTCTCCGAAAGCACGCAGAGGCAAACAAAAAGCCCGGGTCGAGCGCGCCGAGCGAGCAGTAGCGACACCCGCTCCGAGTAACGAGCGCAGCGTGGAACTTCGCATCGCAGCGGGGCGCAGCGGAAAAAGCATACTCGACGTCGCGGGCCTCGGCATCGAAATGGGCGGGCAACGGCTCGTAAGCGGCCTCCACTTCGGGCTTGTTGCGGGCGAGCGCATCGGCATCGTCGGACCCAATGGCTGCGGCAAGACTACTTTGCTCCGCACGTTGCTCGGCGAGTTGGAACCCGCCAGCGGAAGCGTGGTCATCGGTAAGAATACCCAGGTGGCGTACCTCGACCAGATGCGCAGTGGTCTGGATGAGCACGCTAGCGTGGAAGAAAACGTCGCGGGAGACCGCGGTTATCTGCAGATCGGCGGCCGGACGGTCGCCGTGCGTAGCTATATGGAGCAATTTCTGTTCGATCCGCCGGCCGCACGCGCGCGCGTGGGAACACTCTCCGGCGGCGAGCGAGCGCGGGTAGCACTAGCCAAGTTACTGGCATCGAGCGCAAACTTGTTGGTTCTCGACGAACCCACCAACGACCTGGACGTCGCGACCCTGGCTGCACTGGAGTCGATGATCCTCGACTTCAGCGGGACCGCACTGATCGTCAGCCATGACCGCTGGTTCCTCGACCGCTTGGCAACTTCGATACTGGCTTTCGAAAAAGACGGGCGCGTGCGGCGCTATAGCGGCAACTATTCCGACTACCGGGAGGCTCTCGCCGTACGTGGCGAGGCTAAAGCGAAGGCCTCCGGAAGCGACACGAAAACCCGCGAACAGGCGAAAGCGGACGGCAAGAAACAGCGCAACGGTGGAAGCGCCGGCGGCTCGCGCAAGCTCACCTATGCCGAGCGCTTGGAGTTGGAAGAACTACTGCCCCGCATAGAGGAAGCCGAGAGTTCGATAGCCGCGCTCGAGGCGCAACTGGCCGACCCGAAGCTCTATGCAGCGGGAGGCCAAGGGGTCAAGGATCTCATGGCCCGCCTCGAGGCCACCAAAGCCTCCGCCGCCGAACTGACGGCACGCTGGGAAGAACTCGAAGCCAAGCCACGCTGAAGCGGGAGTCGCCAGCGTCCGTGAGACCGGCCGGATGGGCCCGCGTGCAGCATTGAGGCCCGCAGGCGTAGTGACACTACCGCCGGCCGCAAGCCCGCGGCCGGCGTAGCGGGCAAACGGGCACGGGCTGGGATTGCGGACGCTCGAGGCTCGCAGCAGAGCTTTCACGAATAGTGCAGATAGCGCGAATCTCTCCAGTGTTTCTCACATGTTAGTAGAGCTTATTGCTGACTCGAGCGGCGCTGAGTAGCATCGTCCTCATGAGAGTATTTACAGCAGGACCGCGCCGGAAACGCCGCGTCTTGGCGCTGGTTTGCACTGTGGCGCTACTGGCCCTTGCAATACCGTCGCGCGCCCTGGCGGTCGATTACTACGTGACCACAAGCGGAAGCGATAGCGCGGACGGACTCAGTATCGCGACGGCCTGGGCCACGCTGCAGCACGCCGCCGACACCCTCGTAGCAGGCGACACTGTGCACGTGGCCGACGGCGACTACCAAGGCTTCGACGTTCGCAGCTCCGGAAGCGCGGGCTCGCCGATAAGCTTCCTGGCGGCCAGCCCGGCGGTGCGCATTAGCGCAGACAACCCGGTCACCCCCGACGGGATCAACGTCGAGAACGCCGCCTATATAGTCATCGACGGCTTCACCGTCGACGGGCGCACGCGTGCCGGTGTTCGCGTTGCGGTGTCGCAGTTCGTCACCGTACGCAACTGCCGGGCGGGATTTAACGGTAAGTGGGGGATCTTCTCCGGTTTTGCCGACGACCTGCTGATCGAGAACAACGAGACTCACAATTCGGTGCTCGAGCACGGCATTTACACATCCAATAGTGGAGACCGTCCGGTCATTCGCGGCAACTGGGTGCACGACAACTATGCCAACGGCATTCATATGAACGGCGACGCCAGCGCCGGCGGCGACGGCACCATCAGCGGGGCGCTGGTCGAGCGCAACATCATCCATGGCAACGGAGTAGGCGGCGGTTCCGCCATCAACATGGACGGCGTCATCGACAGCGTGGTAAGAAACAACCTCCTTTTCGACAATCACGCCAGCGGCATCAGCCTCTACCGTATCGACGGAGCCACCGGCGCCACCGGCAACTTGGTGGTCAACAATACCATTATCAACGCCAGCGACGCCCGTTGGTGCGTCAACATCAACACCGGGTCTACCGGCAACCGGGTGATCAATAATATCTTGTACAATAAACACCCCTGGCGCGGCGTCATCAGCATCGACTCCTCGAGCAAGGCGGGGTTCAGCGCCGACTACAACAGCGTGATGGACAGGTTCAGTACCGACGACGGTAACAGCGTCATCGCTCTGGCCGCATGGCAGGCTGCCGGGTACGGAGCCAACTCTTTTCTTGCTACCCCGGCCCAACACTTCCTCAACCCGGGCGTCGACTTCCACCTGCTGCAGTCGAGTCCGGCCCGCGATGCCGGGACCAGTGTCGATGCCCCGGGCAGCGATCTCGACGGCGGGCCGCGCCCGGTGGGCGCTGGTTTCGACATCGGTGCTTATGAACTACAGCTCATCAACTGTGGGGACGGCAACGCCGATCCCGGCGAGATCTGCGGCGAGCCGTCGTTGCCGGCCTGCGCCGATACCTGCACTACTTGCCTTGGATGCATCTGCGCGGCCAACGATCCGGTGTGCGGCGACCTGCTGCTATGCGGCAGCGAGCAGTGTGAAACCAACGGCGATTGCGCCGGCGGCCTGGTTTGCGAGCAGTGCGGCTGCATCAACCCGCGGGTCTGCGACAGCGGCATCTCTATGGAGAAAGCGAAGCTCAAGCTGCGCTCCGATACCTTTTCTCTGCGGGCGAAAGGCGAGGCGGTCATCGCCAAACCATGGACCGGCGTCGATCCTGCCGTCTCGGGCATCCGCATCGTCGTCGATTCGATTACGGGAAGCGGCGGTGTAGACGCGACTTTGCCGGGCGGTGGCTTGTGGAAAGTAAACGGCAGCGCCACCCGCTGGAAGTACATCGATCCCAACGCAACGGTCTCGGGAATCAACAAGGCCGTGATCAAAGACCGATCGAAAAAAGAAAACGGGCGTCTAAAGTGGATCGTCAAAGGCAAGGGCGGCGTGGTCGCGCTTCCCGACGTCAACGAGGTCCGTACTGCGGTGGTCTTGGGCGCTAGCAACGAGTGCGCCTCTATCGACTGGAATCCGCCGGCGGGGGCGGCACCGCTTTGCCGGGGTAACAGCAGTAAAATCAGTTGCCGTTAGCCGCAATGCCGTTAGCTTAAGCTCGCAGCGACTAGCAGCCATCGCTAAGCGTCCAAACGGGGCGGGCTCCGATCGTTTGGTAATCCCGTTCGGCTCCGACGCCGACGCCAAGATATGCCCCGCGTGACATCGAATTGCGCTGACGCGCGAGCTACAGCTTTGCTATGGATCGAAGCAAAGCAGATAAAGCTTGCAAAAGCTTGCACGCTCGCTACTCTGGTGTCATGGCTGCCATCACTCATCGTATCGACGACGACCTGAAGGCCGAGTTGGAACGGTTCTGCGAAAGTCACGGGCTCAAACAACAGGCCGTAGTGTCGGAAGCAATTGCTTCTTGGCTGGAGGATGCCGAAGACCTCGCGCTCATCGAGGAGCGCCGTGACGGTCCCTGGGTCGAATGGTCCGATGTCCGCAACAAGCTATAAGCTGATCCTACATCGCGAAGCGCTAAAAGAGATTCGTTCCCTGCCGAAAGCGATTCGAACGCGTGTATCCTCGATCCTCAACACGCTCGAGATCGATCCGCGACCACCGCAAGCGGAGAGGCTCAAAGGCCGCCGCAACGCCTACCGGATACGAGTCGAGCGCTACCGCCTGCTATACGAAGTTCATGCGGCGGAGATCGTGGTCTATGTGATAGGTGTGGCGCACCGCAAACAAGCCTATATCCGCCTATTACGCCGAACATGAAGCCCCGCGAGGGCAAGCGGCGGAATATCATCGGCGGGGTTCCTGCCGCCCACGCGAAGCCACATATCAGCCCGCATTATTCATGAAACCTCTGCTACGAGCCTCAAGCGCCCGCAATCTCGGCCCGTTCGCCGCTCGCGGAGTAAACAGGCGGCTACGCTACGATTCGTGCTATACGGACTACGGCCAACGACGACAACAGGGAGGAAACCCGGTGGCAAAATTGCAGGAACTCGAAATCCCGGGAGCGAACGGCCGCGCCATTGCGGCAGCGCTGGCGCTGCCCGATGAACCCGCAAACAGCGCGCTGCCCGGCTTGCTCGTCATTCATGAGATCTTCGGCTTAAACGACGACATTCGCAGAATTGCCGGACGTTTCGCGGATGCCGGTTACGTCGCAGTGGTGCCCGATTTGTTCGGTTCAGGTTTCCGGCCCGCCTGCATACTGCGAGTATTCCAGGCGCTGTACGCACGTAAAGGGCAAGCCTTCGACGATCTCGACGCTGCGCGTGAATGGCTGGCCCGCAGGCCGGAGGTCGACAGCTCACGCCTTGGCATCGCCGGCTTCTGTATGGGAGGCGGATTCGCGCTCATGTACGGCATCCGTGCACCGTTCGGAGCCGTGGCCACTTTCTACGGCGAAACCCCCTCGCGAATCGACGAGTTGGAAGGCATCTGTCCGGTTGTCGCCGGATACGGAGCGCGCGACCGCCTGTTTGCCGGCAAAGGCCGCAGGCTCGACGCCATGCTCGACGAGTTGGGCATCGATCACGATGTCGTCATCTATCCCGAGGCCGGGCACAGCTACATGAACAAGCACGAACCCAGCCTCTTCGAACGGCTGGGAGCCATAGGACCCATGCACGTCGGCTACAATGAGGAAGCCGCGAACGATAGCTGGCGGCGGATGCTCGATTTCTTCTCCCGCAACCTCGATGAAGCACAGGGCTGATATGGAGCATACTTTGTCAATGGGCAACTGCCTTCGATCCGTGTGGGGCGGGGTGGAGGCAAACCGAAGACGGAGACGAACGGGGAGTTCTTCGACGACGAGTCACTCTGATATTCGCGGATTACGCCGATTACTCGGTGCAGAGCCTGCATGACCGTTCTTCGTCGGGAGTGAGCGCTCTCTA
>JAJRWY010000164.1 GCA_024276575.1 Candidatus Binatota bacterium | reverse complement strand
AATGTAAAGGCGGAGAAGTCCGGATCTATCTCTTAGTCGGTGGGATTCTTCGTCTCTTCTGCGGCGTCCGGTGGAATGCTCACAGAATCCTCGGAGGAAACCGGAACCTCAGAGACGGCATCTGCCGGTTCAGTAGACACAGCGGCTGCGGCGGCCACGGTCGCACCGGCTGCACTGTCCGAGGAAGCATTCTCGCCGGCGGATCCTGTACTCGAAGACGCCTCCGGCCCAGCCACATCGACAGCGCCACCTGCATCGGCCGCAGTCGTCGGTTCCGCGCCGGCAGTCCCTGCGGCAGCCTCGGCCTCAGCCTCAGAATCCCGCTGCTCGCGAAGCTTGGCGACCATTTCCTCTATGGCGTGGAGGCTATTCTCGACACGCTCGATCTCGCGCTGTATGGACGGCGATTGACGCACTCGATCGATCGACTCCCGCACCGCCTTACGCAGTTCATCCACACGTCTTTGCGGAGCACGAAACACGTCGTCGAGGGCTTCATCCAGAGCGCGGCCGCTCTCCTCGACCACCTCACGCACGCGGCCTCCCGCTCTTTCGGTGATCTCCCCGATAGCTTCGAGCCCCCGGTTGGCGCGATCGCTGATATCCTGAACCGCAGCCTCTCCCGAACGAATGAGACCTCGCAGAAAGGGAACCGAAATGAGATTGGTCTTTCGTTTTTCCTCTTCGAGAATGATCTGGGCAAAAGTCACCGAGGTCAGATCCTCCTGGCTTACGTTGTCAATCACCCGGACTTCCTCGCCCTCGCGCACCAGCTTGGCGATATCGTCGAGGGTCACGTAACGCGACTGCTCGGTATCGTAAAGCTTACGGTTGGTGTAGCGCTTAATCTCTCGCTTCTGCTTCGCCATGGTTTACTCCTCGAAAACCTGGACAAATCGCTATCAAGGCACCTCTCAAACAGCAAATGCCGCAGCGTGGCATTAGAATACTGCCGGCATTTGGGGCGGCATCCTGCTACTGCAGCGCCGTGCCACTGCAGCGCCCTGGCAGCGCCTGATACTAGCGGCGTCTTGCTACTGTCAACGTCCTGGCACTGTCGGTATCCTGCTACTGCAGCGCCGTGCTACTGCAGCGCCAGGGCTACGGCCTTGGTCCTGCAGCGTCCTGGTCCTGCAGCGTCCTGGTCCTGCAACGTCCTGGTCCTGGCGGCGTCTTGGTACTGGCGGCGTCTTGGTATTGTTGGCGTCTTGGTACAGCGGCGTCCTGATACTGGTCCTGATACTGGCCCTGGTACTTGAACGATTTCGAGTCCCGGTTTAGCGTCGCCCGCGAGACCGGCCCATGAGATCCTTTCAAGCTACAGCCATACAAATGCACTCCGGCCCGGATAAAGCGGCAAACTTGGCTGAGGCGCGGCGACTGGTCGAAGAAGCGGCTGAATCCGGCTCTAGCTTGGTCGTCCTCCCCGAGTTGTTCTTCTGGCGCGGCGGCCAGGATCGCGAAGGCGACGCCGCCGAGCCCGTACCGGGGCCGACTTCCGAAGCCATGGGCTGCCTGGCCCGCGACTTGTCGATCTACTTGGTTGCCGGGTCCATTCTTCGAATAAGTGACGAGGCCGCGGACCAAGACCGTGCGCGCCCAAAGTATCGCAATACCTGCCTGCTGTTCGGACCTGACGGTTCGCAGCTCGCCTCCTACGACAAGATCCACCTCTTCGACATCGATCTTCCGGGCCGGATTAGCTTGCGCGAGTCCGACAGCCGGAGTCCGGGTGGCCAGACGGTTTGCGTGGAAACCGAGCTAGGGCTGATCGGACTCGCTGTCTGCTACGACCTGCGCTGCCCCGAGCTGTTTCGCCGCCTTTCCGACGCGGGGGCAGAGTTGATAGTGATGCCGTCGGCCTTCACCGCTGCTACGGGGCAAGCGCACTGGCACGCACTACTACGCGCGCGCGCCATCGAGAACCAGTGCTACCTGCTCGCTCCCAACCAGTACGGCAAAGCGCTGCAGGGCTTCGAGGACTACGGGCACTCGCTTATCGTCGATCCTTGGGGCAAGGTGTTGGCCGAATCCGGGTCCGGCGGCGCCGCCACAGTCTCGGCGTGGTTGGACGCTAGCCATCTGCAACGGATTCGCCGGGAACTGCCATGTCTGACTCATCGAAAGATCAGGTGCTGAAGCCTTTCTTCAAGCTCATCACCGCCGAAGAGGCCTACGAACACCTGCAGCGGCTCAGCCCGTTGGCAACCGAATCGGTGGACGTGCGCGAGGCTGAAGACCGCGTGTTGGCCGAAGACGTACATGCACGTGACAACGTGCCGCATTTCTTTCGTTCCAACATGGACGGCTTTGCCCTGCGAGCTGCGGATACCTATTCGGCGGACGATAGTTCGGCGGTGCGGCTCAAACTCATCGGACAAGTCGGCATGGGCGAGGACGCCGTAATGGAAGTCTCCCAAGGTTCGGCAGTGAGAATCTCCACCGGAGGGATGATGCCGCCCGGAGCTGACGCGGTAGTGATGGTCGAGAAAACCGAGACCAGAAACGGCACGGTCATCATCCGGGAGCCGTTGCGCCCACGGCAAAACACGGTGGCTATCGGCGAGGATATGAAAAGCGGGGATTTGGTGCTGCCGGCCGGACGCCGCTTACGCGGTGCCGACATCGGTGCCGTCTGTGGCGTGGGCCGCACCACCGTAAAAGTGCACCGGATAGCCCGCGTCGGCGTTTTCGCCACCGGTGACGAGATAGTGGAACCCGACGCGGATCTGCAGCCCGGGCAAGTTCGCAACATCAACCAATATCTCCTAGCCGCCGCGGCCCGCCGTCTGGGCTGCGAAGTAAACGACTACGGGGTGGTGCCCGACGACGAAGAGAAGTTGCGAAGCACCTTGCTGCGGGCGGTTTCGGAATGCGACGCCGTGTTCATGTCGGGCGGATCTTCTATGGGAACACGCGATTTCAGTCTGCAGGCGATCAGCGAACTGCCCGGCTTCGACATCGTGTTTCACGGATTGGCGATGGCACCCGGCAAGCCGACTATACTAGCGCGGTCACAAGCCTGTGCGGTCATGGGCCTGCCGGGAAATCCCGCCGCCGCCGCCGTAGTCTTTGAGCTTTTCGGCGTGCCCTTATTGCGCATTCTCGAAGGTGAGGACGGCCGGAGAATAATGCTTACGAGGCCCCGGGCACGGGCACGTTTGGGACGCAGCGTAAGCTCTAGTTCAGGCCGCGAGGAGTACCAACGTGTAAAGCTGGAGGCTGGAGAAGACATGCCCATCGCGATCCCGATACCCGGCAAATCGGTAGCGATATCGACCATGGCCAAAGCCGACGCCTTGCTGCGAATTCCGCTTTCCACCGAAGGGATTCCCGAGGGCGCCGAGGTCGAAGTACTATTGCTCGGCTGAGCTTTCGCAGCGGCCGGAGTTGCGCGACAGGGCTTTCGACGAACTTCAAGCAATGAAGCATTCTGCCGCAAGACCCTAGCGTACGACGGCCCGGAACGTAGCCGAAGCTGCGGAGATATCCTCGGACAGAATCTATGGGTGGTAAATTCCTACAAAGAAAAGCTCTAGCGGAAGCCAGGGCGTTGTTGCTGAGCCGCGCTACCGAAGTAGGCGTCGAGACCGTAGCCACCGAGCAAGCGCGGGGCCGTGTCGCCGCCGTTGCCGTATGTGCAGCGCACAGCGCCCCTCACTATCGAGCCTCGGCCATGGACGGAATCGCCGTGCGCGCCGCCGATACCGTCGAGGCCGGCTGCGGCGACGCGGTGGTACTGAGTGAATACCCGGGCAGCACGGATCCCGGGCCCGATACCAAGCCATGCTGTAGCATCGACACCGGCGGAGTCCTGCCCGAATGGGCCGACGCGGTCATTCGCATTGAGGACACCATCGTCGTAGCGGGAGGCTTCAGTATCCGTAGCGCGGTAGCGCCCGGCTGCGACGTTCGCCGCGCCGGTGAAGACATTGATCAGGGAGCGCGCGTAGTCGCGCGCGGGCAACGCATTCGACCCTACGATATCGGGGCTCTGTTAGCGGTAGGGGTCTACGAGATCGAGGTGCGCCGCAAACCGCGAGTGGCCATCATTGCCACCGGCTCGGAGATCGTCGAACCCGTTGCAGGATCGGCTCCGGCCAAAGCCGGAGAGGTAATCGAATACAACTCACGGGTGATCTCCGCCTCTTTGCATGAGTGGGCCGCAGAACCTTTCTACTTGGGACGCACCCCCGATGACCAGCAAGCACTGGAGAGTATCTTCCGTAAAGCGGCTAGCGAGCACGACGTGGTAGTCATCATTGCCGGCAGTTCAGTGGGACGCAAAGATCTGACCGTAGAGGCCATAGAAAGCTGCGGAGAGTTGTTCGTAAACGGGATCGACATGATGCCCGGCAAGCCGGTGGCACTGGCCTTGATCGGCAATACACCGGTGTTGGGATTGCCCGGCTATCCGGTCTCGTCGGTGGTGGCCTATGAGCAGTTGCTCGGGCCCTTGATCGCAGCGATGACAGGCACGGCCGCTCCCTGCCGGGAAAAGGTTGAAGCGCGGGTCGTAAGGAAGATTCCATCCCGGGTAGGAGTAGAAGAATTCCGCCGGGTATGCCTCGTAAGCGGCAGCGAAGGCTACACGGTCGCACCTTTGGCGCGCGGAGCCGGATCAATCAGCAGCGTCGCCCACGCCCACGGCTGGCTGCGAATCGGTGCCGGCCGTGAAGGCGTCGATGCAGGATCGATGGCCGAAATCGAGCTGATCGTTCCCGAATCATCCCTGCCCGGCTACATTGTAACTGCAACCCCGCCCTGCGAGCTCAGCAATGAGTTGGAAGACGAACTACGGCGCCGCCGTCCGGACTTGGCGCTGAGCTATCTCGACCTTTCGCCGCGTGATGCACTCGAGGCGCTCGAGGCTGGACAGGCAACTCTGGCTTTGTTCGACACTTAGCGACTATCCGGCGCACACTACGCAGAACTGGCCGCGGAAGCCCGGGGCTTCGACGGCGCGGTAACATATGAGAGCAGTGGCAGCGAAGACGGGGACGGATGCTTGGCGGTTTTCAGTGCTTCTTTACTGGAACTCGAAGCCGGCCAGGAACTCTACGAGCTGCTCACAGGGAGAGGTAAGTCCGGGTCTTGACAGAGAAAGTTACCGCGGCAGCAAGGTGGCCCGCACGAATCTCAATCATGGCCTCGAGTTCACAACGCTTTCGCAACATCACCCAGGCCGGCTCCGAAGCTTGCAGCCTGAGTCCACGACACTTTGAAACGCTACCGGCGGCATGAGCCGCAGCGCCGGACCGGTGCTTACGGTGCTTTTGCAACGCCCCAATAATTGAAACTGAGCGCTCGCGGGCCGGGAATATACATGGTCTCGGGTTCGGGCAGCGAGAATCCCGCCGCAGAGATCAGTTCCGGAATCCGGCGGTTGAGATTGCATCCGCCTGCAATGCGCTTCCACACAGGGTTCAAGCGGTTCTGCCAACGGCGCACGTCCTCGTCGGGAGCTTCACCGTGCTCGCAATAGATCAGATCGCCACCGGGCTTGAGCACGCGCCGCATCTCGAGAAGAGCCCGCCCGGCGTCGGGAATGGTGCAAAGAGTATAGGTGACGACGATACTATCGAAAGAATCGTCGTCGGCGGGGATCTCTTCGCCCGAAAGCCCGATCAACTCGAGGTCTAAACCGGCTTCCCGGGCTCTCTTGACGGCCAACTCTTTGAGTTCGCTCGAGGGATCCAGACCCCACACTTTCTCAACTTTGTCCGCGTCATAGAAGCTCAAGTTGAGTCCGGTGCCCATTCCTACCTCGAGGACACGCCCCCCGGCCAGAGGCACCACCTTGTCTCGCTGCATCATCAGCGGCTTCTGGCTCATCACCCAATCCAAAAGCGGCGTCTTAATGTTCTTCGCATACCAACCCATAGAAGGCTCCTCAGTTCGACAAGGACCGAACGACTTCCAGTGCTTGCGTAACATGGCGGCCGACAAAGAGTTGCGAGTTGAACATGTGCCGCACTATTCCTTCCCGGTCTATTACATAGGTGACCCTTCCCGGCAAGATACCGAAAGTCTTGGCGACACCGAAAGCCTTGCGCAAGTCGCCACGCTCGTCGGACAGCAAGGTAAACGGCAACTTACGCGAAGCTGCAAAACCGCGATGACTTTCCTCCGAATCCGAACTGACGCCTATGACCTCCGCTCCCGCATCTACGAAGTCCTCGTAGGCATCACGAAAACCGCAGGCTTCGGCGCTGCATCCAGGCGTATTGTCTTTGGGATAAAAGTAAAGGACAACCGTCTTGCTGCCTTTGAAATCGGCGGGCGAGACCGGATTACCGTCTTGGTCGGGAAGTTTGATGTCGGGAACGTGGTCTCCGATTTCTATGGGCGGCATGGTTTTTCTCCGGGGTTGTGCAGTCCGCTTGGTATCCGGCCAAGCTTCATCCGGCCGCTCCGGTCTTGCAAACCACTATCGCGAAAATCGAGACTCGATCTGTTTACCGATCTTTACCGCTCTGGACGCAACCGTTTCGGACGCCCCACCAACCAGTCGGCTATTCCGTGCTTGTACCAGCGCGAAAAACGCCGGTCGCTGGGGCCGCCGGCTAGGCAGGTGTAGGCGGCATCTTCCCCCATATCAGTGACCAGCCGGTAAGAGGGGCCGAAACTGGTCAGACGACCCGCCAGCCGATAGATCTGCCCCTGGTGTATGGTCGCGCGCCCGCCGCGATATTGAAGCGGGCCGTGATCGAAACCACAAAAAGCGGGTAGCCTGCCACCGAAGAAGATGTTGTGCATGGTCACGGTCTGCTGCTGTCCCCAAGTCTCGTCGCTGGCGGCTGTGCTCGATGAGTTCAGTAGCGTCTCCGCCACCCGCTTGAAGACCGCGTCGCGGCCCTCGCCACCGTACCAACAACTGCCGGCGTCAAGCAAAACCTGGTCGAAGTTGGCATAGAAATCAGTAGGAATGCCGCTTTCACGAAGCAGGAAGGAAACCGGCTCCGGACCCAATGTCGCTCCAAACACTTCGCTCAGCAGATCCCGGTAGAACTTCTCGAACAATACCGCACCTCGCGATTCGAGATCGTAGCAGCAGTCCCATTCGGCAAGCACGCGCGCCGGCGTAGAGCCGGTAACGGCGCGGGCGTGTTCGCCGGCGAGATCACCCAGCAAGGGGCGGAGCACGGCCATGAAACGCTCGGCCTGAAGTGAGTACACGTCCATGTGCATGGCCGACACGCCGGCGGGCGTCCAGTCATCCCACGCTTCGAGCAAAGCGGCGATTCTCTCGCTGCGATAGCTGCCCATGGCTATGGTTATCGGCTTGACATGGCCGAGATGGTTTAGGTCTTCATTGGCGGTAGCTATGAATCCACGCTGCGGATTCAACTCACGCGGCAAGTCGTGATAGTCGGCAAAGCCGCGCCAATCATGCTGCGGATTCCATCCTTGCAAAGGAGCAAACCCCTTGCAGCCCTCGCCCCTGATCGGAGACAGGCCTGACATCTGATAGCCGATGTTTCCCTTGCGGTCGGCGAGCACCCAGTTCCAGGCCGACTCGATAGGACCGAGAATGTCCATGCCTTCCTCGACTTCGGTCGCATAGAAGATACGCATGCTCGACTCGAGAGTGCGGGCACCGGCCGTTCGCGACGCCCACTGCGTGGCCAAGTACAAGCCGGCCTGCCCAGGGTCGCCGTCGAGGACTCCATGGCAGTTTTCATAAAACAAGAGATCCACCGGATCGCCGCCTCGTCGAAGAACGCGTTCGCGGCGCTGAGCGAAAGGCTCCCACTTTTCTTCACCGTCGTAATCGCGCCGGTAGCAACCGTCACGGCAATCCTCCATCCACGAATCGATCGCGTCCATGAAAGTGTAGGTCGCCCCCCATGCCAGATCATTGCTACGGCCGATCGGGGTGCCCGGCAAACCCGGCATCGTGGCCGCAATGCAGTAACGTTCACCGGTCTCCAGCACCACCTCGTTCCACACGGCCGGCAGGCGGTTGAACTCGAGATGCGGATCGTTGGCCAACAAAGCACTGCCGCCGGACGTCTTCGACCCTGCCAGCACCCAGTTGTTCGACGCTGCCGCCGGCCCCATCGGCAGTTTCCACTTCACCGATTCCGGCAACAGTCTTTCGCCCAAGCGGATACGCTCGATCTGGGAGAAATCGACCGAGTCCAGAAGACCGGGAAACAGTTCTTCGAGATGGCCGCGGGGAACTCCGCCTTGCACCATCTCGACGAACAATCTTTCGACGTCCCCCTGGCTCTGGGCCAGAGTAACGTAGGCCGTGAGCCTCAGCACCAGGATGGAATCTTCCAGCGTCCACTCTTCGTAAGAAAAGCCGCGCAGCCGCAGTTCCCAGGGGATCTTCTTGGAAAAGAACTCGTTGACGCCTTCGCAGTAGGCTCGCACGCACTCCAGGGTAGGCTCCGAAAGCTTGGCGATCTCACGATCGGCGTCCCGGCGCAGGTTCAAACGGCGAAAGAAGCGGTCCACTTCCAGCATCTCGTCGCTACCGTCGAGCTGCTCGCAAGTGCGCCCCTGGGCCAGACTCCTTTGTATGAGCATCTGCAGGCCGCGGTCGCGCGCATGGCAGTATCCCAAACCTTTGAGTAAATCCGCCTGCCGCTGAGCGAACACATGCGGGACTCCGTTCGAATCGCGGCGGATCATTATCCCGGATTCCCGGCCCTGTAACTTGGTCTCGGTTTGCGCCATGGTTCAACCTGCCTTGTTCACGAAAATTCTGTTAAGAGGCGCGATCGCCCACCATCTCGGCCCGTGCCGCTTCGCTCGCTGTGCCGGCTCACGGCCTCATCGCCCTCGACACACTGACCGTACGCCTAACGCTGCCTTCGAGCCGAGTTGGTAGACTCTTGCGACTCTTGCGACTCTTGCGACTCTTGCGACGAGCTTTCATGAATAGGGCAGGCGATCCCCATCGCCGGATGCGATCAGGCGTATCTTGAGACGGCGGGCACGGGCGATGCAAGCGTCCCCGCCTACTCGCGCGAGCTTCAGCCTGAGCGCATCGACACTGTAGTGGGCAGCGGTGCCGGACGTCCGCTTCGGCTCGCCAACGCGAACTCGGACCTACGAAGATGGTCGGCAGCTACGGCACCGATAAAGGCACCGTCACCGCCGCCTTCGGATAGAGATTCGAGCAGGTGGCCCTGCAGGCCGTCCACCACCAAGAGCACTGCATAGCGGCGCCGCGGCGCCTGTTCCAAGTAGTCCCAGAGCCGGCCCTCGAAACACTTCGACTCATCTTCAAGAATTTGTCTCCGAAGCGCCGAACTCAGTTCTGTGGTGGGGGCGCGGTAAGAATCACCCAGTAGTGGCGATAGCGGGCGTCCGGGTCACGAAAGTAACCAACACCGTAACGCGTCTGCCGGCGCCAGAACTCTTCGCGAGCCAACACTTGCACGCGATGGCGCGGCGACTGTAGCCACCAGTTCCAGGCCTTCTCCGGCGAGTCGAAACCCCAGGCTATGACCTCGACGGAATTGCGCCGCCTATCCCTGCGATTCCACCACTTCGGCAGTGCATAGCCGGCCTGCGACAGCACGGCGTTGGGACCCAGGCCGTCGGGGTTGACGTGGCTCGTATAGGCGCGCGCGGCCATGTCCCTGGCGCGCTCGCGGGCCAAGGTTTCGAGCAATGGATCGCAGGACAAGAACGGGCGCCCTTGCTCGGGATGCGAGGCCATCAATGCAGCGATGTAAGCCTCGAAAGGAGTAGCGTCACATTCCCCACGGGACAGTGCGGGAGATGCGTTGGGGGGCGGTGCAGCCAGAGCCGGCGCGGACGATGCGATGGGGAGCGGTGCGGCCAGAGCCGGTACGGACGACACAGCCAGGGCTGCCACCACGACAAGCAGACACGAGGCCCGCCAGGGCTT
>JAJRWY010000163.1 GCA_024276575.1 Candidatus Binatota bacterium | reverse complement strand
GCAATCTCGGCCCGTTCGCCGCTCGCCGGCTCGCGGCTCACCACTTTTCGGCCCTCGACGTACTGTTAGTACGCCTGCGGGCCTCATCGCTGCGCTTGGGCCGATCTCACGGGCGCTTGCGACTCTCGCGACGAGGTTTCACGAATAATGCGGGCTAGCCGGAGGCCGGAATTCGGGAAATACGCGTTGTCAGATCAGGGGCGTTGACAACTGCCAAAGCGATGCACACTAACAATTACAGATAAGAAATCTTCGATTGAAAGGAGGATCAACATGAGCAAACTAGAGCGTTGGCTTCCATTCAAGTTCCGACGAAAAAACAAGGAAGAAAGAAACCGGGAAGCGCAGGGTGCCGGGTCCCAACAGTCGCTGACTCATCCAGTGCATGCGGGTGCACCGCTAGCGGCTTGGCCGTCGCCGTTATTCTCGGCTCCCGTACAGCAATTGCTTCGCAGTTTCTTTGACGACCCGTTCTTCCAGGATCCTTTCGGACGCCTCGACCACATGGAACGCTGGTTCGGTGATTTCAGCCCCAAGCGATTTGCGCCGAACGTAGAAGTTTCCGACGAAGCCAAGGCGATCAAGATCACCGCCGAATTGCCGGGAATGTCGAAGGACGATGTGCAGTTGCAGATTGACGATGGGCTGCTGCTCATCAGCGGTGAGAAGAGGAGTGAATCCGAGAGCAAGGATGAGGGCGTCTTTCGAACGGAGCGCTACTACGGGTATTTTCAGCGCGCCATTCCGCTTCCTGAAGACGTCGATGGCGGCCAAGCAGAAGCCGAATTCAAGAACGGAGTGCTGACCATCAGAATCCCGAAACCGGATGCTCCCAAGGCACGAGGCAAGCGCATAGCCATCAAGTAGCGAGATGAACAGGAACCCTGGTCATGGCCAGTCGCCACCACGCCACCACGCCACCACGCCGCCACACCGGCAAGGCTGGCAAGGCTGGCAAGCCGGAAAACCGGGAAACCGGTGCGGCTGGCCAAGCCGGGAGCTTTCTTTCCAGAGCCTGGGCGAAAAGACCCCTGTTGCCTTTGTTGCTCCGGCACTATTCGCCCCGGATGAAACGGTCGCCACGGATGAAACGGAGCTGGGGCGCACTCTCTTGCAGCGTTTTCCAGCGTGGCTTCTATCCGGACGTTCTCGAGGAGAAGGCCGATGAAAGCTAGAGTATTCAGGCATCGTAGCACGCTTATGGGTCCCACGATCGTGTTGCTGGGTGCAGCTGCGATCGCTGCCGCAAGCTTCAGCGCGGGCCAAGCACGTGCGAGAGCGGAGAGCCGCATTGCGGTCACCGAGGTTTCTACGACTGCGCCATCTCCGGCCTTCACTACCGAGGCGGGAGGCGCGGTCCTCGCGGACGTCGCGGAGAAAGTAATCTCGAGCGTCGTAAATATTTCATCAGAGAAAATCGTACAGGAGACCGGCGGTTCCCCGGAATTCGGCCCACTGTTCAATGATCCGTTCTTCCGCTATTTTTTCGACGGTCCTCTTGGCCATGGCCGCCGGCCCCAACAATGGCGCGAGCACAGTCTCGGTTCGGGCGTGATCGTCTCGAGCGATGGAACCGTGCTGACCAATAACCATGTCATCGAGAATGCCGACAAGATCCGTGTGGCGCTCGCCGACGGGCGGGAGTTCGATGCGGAGATCATCGGCCGTGACCCCGACTCCGACCTTGGAGTATTGAAACTGAAAGGCGATCTTGGAGATCTCAAACCTATCACCATTGGGGACTCCAACGCCCTGCGATTGGGGGACATCGTGCTTGCGATCGGTGATCCTTTCGGTGTGGGGCAAACCGTCACGATGGGCATCGTTTCGGCGAAAGGGCGGGCGAATGTCGGCATCGTCGAATACGAAGACTTTATTCAGACCGATGCGGCCATCAATCCCGGCAACTCTGGAGGCGCGCTCGTCAATATGCGCGGCGAACTTGTCGGCATAAACACTGCAATCATCAGTCGCAGCGGGGGCTACCAAGGCATCGGTTTCGCCATTCCGAGCAAGATGGCCCTTCCCATAATGGAAAGTCTGCTCGATGACGGGAAAGTGGAACGTGGCTGGCTGGGTGTGGTGATACAAGACATCAATCCCGAACTGAAGGAGGCGCTCGGCCTCGACGACGTCAAGGGAGTTCTATTGTCGGACGTAAACGCGGGCAGCCCGGCGGAAAAGGGCGGCTTGAAGCGCGGAGACGTGATCTTGAAGCTCGACGGTGAGCCCATGGATTCCAGCGCCCGCCTGCGAAACGCCGTGGCCATCGCGGGACCGAAGACGGAAGTGTCCATTGAAGTCCTGAGGGACGGCCAGCACATAGTCCGGCGAGTCAAACTTGGGCAGAGGAAGTCCGGCGGTGGCGTCGCAAAGCTCGACGCTAGCGACGGCGCCTTGGGCGGACTCACTCTGGCCGAACCCAACCCCGAACTACGGCGCCGCTACGACATCCCCAAAGGGGTGAACGGCGCGGTCGTGATCGAGGTCGAACGTGGCTCCGCTGCTGCACGGGCAGGTTTGCGTCCCGGCGATGTCATAGTGGAGTTCAACCGGGGGCCGGTATCGACGGTTCGCGATTTCTCCGAGGCTTATCGCAAAGCCCGTGGTGTGATTGCAGTTCTGGTCAACCGGCAGGGTAACGCCTTGTACCTGGCAATAAGAAAGTAGCTCCTGCCACTGCCGGTAAGCAGCATTATTCACGATACGGGGACAAGTGCCGGAAGTCCACTTCACATCGTGAACTTCATTTTCACGCAATCATCATAGTGTTTGTGTTCGGCGATTGACGAACTGGATTGACCGAGCATGAGCGGGCAAGCCACGCCTATGCCGTCGAATCGTCGCGTTAGCAGTATGAACACCGGAGGAACCCCCTGATGAAAGACACGATAATTTATCTCACTACAGCTTTGTTGGTCGTTGCCTTGGCCACATCTGCGGCAGCCGTCGATAAGTGCAAAGTAAAGGTCAATAAGAAGACCGGCGCTATCACTGTACTGGCCACCAAGGTGGATAGCAGCGGTGTGCTGGGCACGCTTAAGTGGGGTGCGGATCCCAGCGACATAAGCAGGGATTTTTTCAACAGCCTTGGGTGCATTGCCGGGGGCAAAGCGATCAACTGCGAGTTGGCGGATCCAGCGACACTAGCTTCGAAGACTCCGCCTGCGGGCTGCACGATTTACCTGGCCGATGATAGTGGCACCAACTGTCAAGTTTGGATCAAAGGATGTGTGCCGGGCGTTCGCAGTGCCACTGACGACGCAGACATCGCAGCCGTACTGGACAAGACCCAGTGCATGAGCGCGACCGCAACCGACACTTATTTTGACGGCTGCAACGTGCATGTGAGAAGCGGCAAGGGTACCACCGACGCTGCGGTCAACGGCCTTGGCAATCTTATCGTAGGCTATGATGAGGATCTGGGAGGCGATACCAAGACCGGGTCTCACAACCTGATCCTTGGTGTGGGGCAGACCTATACCAGCTACGGTGGTTTGGTCGCGGGTTGGAACAATGAGATTAGCGGCACGTATGCCTCGGTTAGCGGCGGCTCGGTGGGTACAGCCAGCGGGCTCTACTCCTCGGTTAGCGGCGGCTTGGGCGATGTCGCCAGCGGCACGGCTTCAGCGGCGCTCGGTGGCGAGGGTAGTATCGCCACCAATAACTATTCGCTGGCACTCGGTGGCGAGTCCAACATCGCCAGCGGCAGCCATACGGTGGTGAGCGGCGGTGTGGCCAATACGGCCAGCAACGCCTATGCGACGGCCAACGGCGGTGCTTACAACACGGCGAGCGGCGTTCATTCGTCCGTCAACGGTGGCTACGCCAACTTGTCCAATGGCTTTACCTCAGCGGTGAACGGTGGGAAGGGCAATTTGGCCACCGGCGACTACTCTAGCGTGGGAGGTGGAAACCTGCGCACGGCTTACGGGATCTACGATTGGCGGGCAGGATCGCTCTGGGAAGACTTCTAGGCGGGGAAGACGTTTATCGTTGATCATATCGTTCCCGGCCGGAGGCGGGCTTTGGCGCCGTCTCCGGCCGTGGCGAGTTTAGGTGGTTGGCGGCGTCGTGGCGGAACGCCGAATTGCCGTTAGTTAGAGAGCGCTTAGCCTGCATTTTGTCTGAAGACTCTGCTGCGAGCCGCAATGGTCTGCCATCTCAACCCGTTCACCGCTCGCCGCTCACCGCTCACCGCTCACCGTTCGCCGTTCACCGCTCGAAGTGTGGCGATATCGAACAACAAAACCCCGGTATCTGCGGACCCGGCGCGGCTTCGTAAATCTTCAGCAGACCTGCACCGACGGCGATCCCTCCTGTGATGCAGACGGCTTGGCCAACGGGAGCTATTCTTTCCGCGCCGGTTTGTGTGTCAACGTTTCCGACTCGCGTCTGCTTACGCGCGCAGCAATCGTCGCTGCAGGAGTTGCTGCAGGAGTTGCTGCATGCCACGACGACCGTCGATGATTGCTAGAACGTAGACCTACTGCCAAGGTTAATGAGTCAAGAGTCAGACGTGCGGCGGCTACGGCTTCCGATGAATCCCGATACCGTGGTGAGCACTCGACGCGCCTCTGTCGCAACAAGGCTGCCCGCGCGCCGGACGATCCGGGCTGGTTCGACGCAAGCGATCTTGATCGGTCGCACTACGGAGGCTGCGGAAAGCCCTGCGTGAGCGAGATTCGATATCGGCTGGTCATGTCGCATCCGAGGATTCTTGGCGCTGGTGATCATTGCGATCCAGATGAACCCCTCGGCCGCAAGCTCGTCGTTCGAAACCACCAGCGCAGGTCGCCGCTTCTCCGCAAAACGGTCGCTGTATGGAAACGGGACGACTACGACGTCACCAGCACGATACAATGACTTGTCAGAGGTCGGCATAGGCCTCTTCGTCGGCCTCGCCGGACCATTCCGTAAACGTCGCAAAAGGATCGTCTTCTTCGCGCGGTGCCCCCTTCTCGATACGCACACCGCGTTCATCGATCACGTAGCGCAGCCGGTCGCCCGGCCCGACCCGCAGCCGATCGCGCACTTCGCGTGGTAGGACGGTCTGGCTCTTTACCGATACCTTCGAGTAGACAGTCTTTCGCTTCGCACTCGGCATGAGAACCTCCGATCGGTAAGGCACCTTACTGACTTACAATACGTAGCGCAAGCGAGAGAAACCCCTAGGGTGCGCAAAGTCAGCCGGCTGAAACATCGCCTGTAGTAACGGGTTACGCCCGCCATTGCCGATCGCGGTCGTCGTCCGATTCTACCGGTTGCGCGGTTCCGAAGCCCCCACATTTGTGACAAAGCCCACGGGATTCCCCTAGCCGCTGATCCCCAAGAGCCGAGCCGCGTTCTCCCACATGACCCGGCGGCGAAGTTCGGGCTGGCCCTCGCTGGCGATCAGCACCTTGGCCATGACCGGGGCCTGATGATAAAAAGGCCAGTCCGATCCCATCATGATGCGGTCGGGCGGGGCCTCGACGAGGATGCGACGCACGTTGGTGAGCGACTGGCACGAGACCTCCATGTAGACGTTGTCGTGCTCGATGGCCAGGGCTAGGGCCTGCTCCATCTGTAGCGCTCCCGAGTGACCGAGGATGAAGGTAGTCTGGGGATTCTCGGCGACAGCCGGTGCGTAGAGGGGCAGTTGCGAAAGCCTCCGTCCGCGCTTGGGCTCGATGCCGACCGGACCGCAGTGCCACAGCACCGGCAGGCCGAGTTCGCCGGCGATGCGATAGAGCGCCATCGCCTTGGGGTGGTTGGGGGCGATTTGCTGTACCGCCGGGTGGACTTTGACCCCGCGCGCCCCCTTTGCCTTCTGGGCGGCGAGCTTGTCGGCGACCCCGCGGGCGGCGGGGTGGACCGAAGCGAAGCTGATCATGTCATCGCGCTGAGCGACAAGATCGAGATAGACATCGGCGTTGTGCGACAAGATGGGGAAGTCGATGGGCAGAAGCACGGAGTGACTGACGTTGAGTTCGCCCATCTCGCGAGCCAAGTCGGGCGCGGTGTGGGTGACCCGCAACCCCGAGCCGAGCATGCTCTTGAGGGTCAGGTCGCGCTTCATCGCCTTGAGGTCGGGCTCGGAGAAGTTCTTGTTGATGTAGACCTCGAGATCGAGCGGTCGCTCGAGGTCGAGGTAGTGGCGGGTCCGGCGATGCTCGCGAAGCAGGTCGACCGGACTCCTGCGCACATAGGACAGCGCGAGGTGAGTGTGCACATCTATCGCCGGGCCGAATTCGGGATCGGCAAGGACCAACCGCCCGTCACGGACTTCGAAGTAGGGTAGCTCGGCGAGCGCGAAGTGGTCGGGGTAGCGGGTCTTGACGTCGTTCATTGGCAAATGGTCCTCCCGGCTCGAGCGCCGATTGTGCCACTCTCGGCGGCCGAGGGCCATGGGGTCGGCGGTCGATCGGCGAATTTCGCTCCGCTCGGCGTCATGCAGCTTGGGCTTGCGCCTGCCGGACGTGCTAGCCGCGGTAGACTTCGTCGTGGGAACCGATGTCGAGAAGAACAACTTCTTCGTCATCCAGCCGAAGGACTATTACGATACGGTAAGAATAAGTGAGGCTGACCGCGTGCTTGTCACGGTGCTTTCCCTTCAGCCGGTGAAGGCGCAGCTTGGGCACCTGCGGATCGGTCTCGAGTTGAAGAAGAACGTTCTCGAACAGACCCGCCAGTTCCGGATGCCGTCGTAGGAATTTCCGAGCAGTCCGTTCGAAGGTCTCAGTCCAGGTCAGAGCGAATTTCGGCAAGGGCCGCTTCCCCCTGCTACTTCTCGGATAGAAGAGTCTTCATGAGCTTCTTCGCGCTACCACGGCGTACGCGGCCTTCGCGCAGATCCATCTCCGAGGCTGCCAGCCGGGCTTCCGTGAGATCGTTCATAAGCTCCCGGTAGTCGCTTTCCGACATGACGACGTACTCGACACGATTGCTCTTGACGAGATGTACGGGGCCCTTCGCCAGCGCTTCGTCCACGACAGACATGCCCCTTCTCTTGATTTCCTGTACCGGCATAGTGCTCATTCGAGACTCCTTATAGCACTAACTTTAGCACTAGTATAAGTGCGCCATGTTCTTGGAGCAAGCCTTGAACCCCGCCTCTAGATGCCTATAAGGAAGGGGTCGCGTGCTCCGGCGTGCGCCCCCTTTTTGCGCGTCCGGCTAATCCAAGAAATCAGCGCCCGGCCAGCCCTAGCCGCCGCAGTCCTTGAAGATACCGAAGAGCACGACGAGTGCCACGAACAGCAAGAATCCCTCGAATATGGAAGCTTTGTGCGGTGCTCTCGCACCGCATCGCGGGCAACGCTGAGCGTTACTGCTCACCGGCCCGCCGCAGTCGTTACATTTCAACAAAGCCATTGGATCGTAAATGCTCGCCGGGTGCGTATTCCGACGAAAGTGGAAAGCTGTTCCGGAGCAAAGTGGACACCACAACGTAGCCACATGCAGCGCCATTTCCAGCGCCGTTTCGTTTCCTTCCTTAGCCTTCTTGTTGCTCTTTGGTCAAACGCGAGCGCTTTTTCCTGAGCGACTCCCCGGCCATCTCGATCGTGCGTAACCGCTGCCAGGCAATGGGAACCGTCGCGCCTGCGTTCGAACTAGTCACGACCCCAGAGTCCGAGCAACGCCGAGCGCTTGATCTGATCGAAACGATCTCAGTGTAGTCAGAACTCTGACATGCGAGATCCTCCAAGCTTCCGCAACAGCACAACTATCCCGCTGCCTGAGGCTCGAACTTCAGCTTGACCGGGCCGAGGGTGGATCAGTTTTTCGACGTTGACAAGGTCAAGGAGAAAGAGGAATTGTGCACTTAAGAAGTTGGGCTCTTTGGTGGGGAAGTCGTTGACAACGAACACCGCGCTACTGGCGCTTTCGCTATCCTTTCTGCTCTTTGTGGCGTTACCGGCTTCTGCCGCCGTCTGCGGCGACAGTATCCTCGACGTCGGCGAAGAATGCGATGACGGCCTGGCTTGTAACGGCATCGAACGTTGCTCAACAACGGGTGGTTGCCTCGGCGGAACACCCGTGGATTGTTCGTCGCTGAACGCAGAGTGCACTGTCGGCTTCTGCTCGGAGACGGCGAACGGCAACACTTCTTGCATACCGAAGCTCCTCGAGTTGCCGCAGTGCGACCGTAAAGGTGAGGCAGAGGGGCGGAGCTTGGAACCCGCCCCGGTCGACATCGCGATCGACTGGATGAACTTCTTGTGGACGGCTCACGAGGATCCGGCCAGCGGCTCCAGCATGGACGATCTACGGACCATCCTGAAGAGTGTGCTGTTAGACGGCGACTTTATCGAGATCTCGGAACTGCGGCCGGCGGCAACAGCACATTTCGGGGTCGTGGCAAAGGCAACGCATTTTTCGCAATCGATGACGAATTCAGGAATCGACTGAGGTCGGCGCTACCTCTACTACACCTCCCGGTCGCACGGTCGAGGGACGCGTGACGGTGTGGCGATTCGGCTTCCAGCCGACGAGATCGAAGGGCTAGCGGTCGCTGAGATACAAACGTTCTTGTGCGACGGGCGGCGCGTGGTTGAGCACCTCGATAACCGTAGCGCCTGATCCCGATCAGGGAAATTGGAGCTGGAGCCGATATGTGGATTTCCCTGTTCCACGGGAAGATACAGGGAAACTTGACGATGCCGGTGCTGCAGGGCCCACCGAGCGACCGATGCCCGCGTGTCTTTCCGGCTGATTCTTCAGGAATTCCCTGCGCGAGCGTACAGGGAATTCAGAACCTCGATCAGGGAACTTCAATGAACGGAACAGGGATTCACGCTTCAGATTGCCGTGGCGATTTCGGAATCGATAGTTGTTCCCTTCTCTGCTTCTATGAGGGAGATATCGTGTGCGGTTTGTAGGTTCATCCAGAAAGCCGCGCCGGTCTGTAGGTAGCGTCCCAGACGAACCGCCGTTTCCGCCGAGACCGATCGTTCACCGCGCAAGATAGCGGTGATGCGGTTCGCCGGCACTCGGATCGCAAGCGCCAACTGGTTAGCGCTCATGTTTCGCTCTTCGAGTTCCGCCTTGAGAACCTTCCCAGGATGTGTAGCTACTCGTGCCATGGTTTAACCTCGATGATAGTCTTCGATGGCGACATCATGCGCGTCGCCATTTTCGAACTTGAAAGTGATGCGCCATCGATCATTCACCGTCATTGCCCATTGACGCTTGCGGCTACCCGAGAGTGAATGGAGCCGGACGGCTCGCAAGACCCTGAGGGGCTCGAGTGAGGTGGTCGCATGGAGCGAGTCCAGGAGCATCAGGGCTCGATCATAGTCGAGGCTACGGAATCCTCGCCTCCGGTCGTCCTCGAACAACCGCCGCGTCTTCGCATCTCGGAACGACCGGATCACCGTAAAAACGTAGTACGCGTAATGTAGTATGTCAAGCGTACTATCGTGGCGAAGTATTGTGTCTCGCTCGAGTTGACAGTGCCGTGTGCCGCTATTAGAGGCTGGCCGGAGGGCCTCGGCTGAATGCCGCGTCCCCCCGGGTCCTGTCGTGCGCCAAGACGTCAAGAGAAGAAGAGTGATGGCGAAGGCTGAAGGCTACGAGTGGCAGTTCAAGGCTCGGTTTCGCCGACGCGCGTTCGGATGGAAGTCGCAGCCGGCCATAAAGCGCGTCAAGGAGGCCGTCTCGGAGATCAAGAAGGTGGCGCGCAAGGACAGTGTGCTAGGGGCCGAAGGGGCAGTGCTCTTCCTGGAGAAACTCTCGCCTGCACTCGAACACGTGGACAGTTCGTCGGGGGCCATCGGCAGCGCGGTCAACAAGGCCATCGAGGCACTTGTTCCGATCATTGCCAAGGCTGCGGTCGAAGCGAAGACGCGCGACGCTTGGCTCGAGCGGTTGTTCGAAGCACATGCCGAAGACGGGATCCCGTACATTGAGAGCCTCGCCGATTTCTGGGGGGAGCTTTGCGCATCGGAGACGGTTGCCTCGAGCTGGGCGGACCGCCTGCTCTGGGTCACGCGCATGGCGCTCGGTCCCGACAAAGACATGCGGGGGCACTTTCACGGTGTCGCGGCCTGCCTGAGCGCGCTCTATGCCGCGGGTCGCTACGATGAAGTCCTTGATGTTCTCACGGCGGAACGCTTTTGGCACTACCGGCGGTGGGCGGTCAAGGCGCTGGCAGCACAAGGCCGGAAGGCTGAGGCAACCTTGCAGTTGCATAAGAACGTAACGTGAAGTGACGTTCGACCTACGTTTTCCGATACGGAATGGGTGTTGTGGATGCTCCCGCAGACTTCACCGCGAGTGGAGTCTGAACAAGAGAAAGTTTTCCGAAGAAAGGGGGATTCCAGCGCACAAACAGCGTCGCGACAAATAAAAAAGCGGGTCCCCAACTGGTATAGTGCTGTCTTCTAACGAACGACACGCAACCAAAAGGAAAACCCGCTTCACATGAAGACTAGCAGACGCTCCGTTCGCCGCAACACCCACGTTGTTCCCAATCTGCGTTT
>JAJRWY010000162.1 GCA_024276575.1 Candidatus Binatota bacterium | reverse complement strand
GCCGAGCGGAGCGTTCGCCGAGCGGAGCGTACCCAACCGTACGTGAGCATCGGCGGGCGCGAGTACGGCCGCGGATGGCGTGCTCCAGCGTGAGCCAGAGGCGATTTACGCCGTGAATTATTGTCCGATCAAGGCTAGGTCGACTATGACGAGCAGAATAGTTTTAGATTGCGGAAACGCCCCCGACCCCAAGTACGATGAGGACGATTAGATGATGAGTTTTGTGTGGCGAACGATCGCCCCTCTCCGGGTTCGTCTCTGTGCGGACGGCGGCGAGGGTGGCGCCTTTTCTGCCGACCTCGGCCAGAGCACAGTCCGACAACTCCAACAGGAAGAACGGGAGGCGATCCTGCGGCACTCCGCAAAGGCGTTCAACCTCAGGGACTGCTACGCTATTTGCGTTGAGTACGAAGCCGCTTCGTTGACCACTTTCGATTTCGCCGAGGATTCGGAGAGCCTGAGTCCATTCCAAGAGGCCGTCTAATCGATCTGCAACGCCGCGCTAGCGTTGTGGCTAGCACGTCCGTGCGACGTGGGATTTCACGGAGTCTATCATCTCGTCGACGACCCACAGAAATCGTGGACCGTCCGGGGCCACAAGATCCACAGCCGCTGGCTGGCCCACCCAGACAACAAGCAAGTGGCACTCGGCTCCGACGACGTGAAAACCGCGGCCACAATTCTCGATGCGCTTGCCAGCAAGGACGACTGCCCAGCCCTCGCTTCTGCACTCAAGATGCTGCTCCAGGCGATGGCAGCACCGACATGGGAGGAGAGGTACATGCTTCGCTGGATCGCGATAGAAGCCCTGTTCGGGCCAAGTAACTCACACGGCGAGATCGTGTATCGGCTCTCACAACGCGCGGCGCTTTTCCTAACTGATGGTGGTTCAGAAGCGCATAACCGCGAAGCGCAAATCAGAGCAGCCTACAAATGGCGATCAAAGGTGGTTCATGGGCTGCACCTTGAGAAGCTCCATAGCGACAAATCCTTGGAGCTTCTGCAAACGACAGAGCTTCTTCTCCAGGAGGGGATGCGACGAATACTCCTTGATTCGACTCTCCGCGCTAAGTTCTCGAAGGAAAAGGATCGCGAGTCCTTCCTGGACGGCCTACCTTTTCGAAACTAGGCACTGAGAGCGCTTCCTGCCACCCATCATGCTCGGACCACCCCGGTACAGACTGAGGTGCCGTGACTCTGGTCTCGGTTCTCTACGGCAAGTTCTCGCCGGGGCGCACCGAGAGCAGGTAGTCGGCGCAGGGGACGCAACGCACGTCGCCAACCTGAAGTGGGTCGTCTCCGAGGTAGAGCAGGCGCGTCTTCGCGCCGGGGTAATCCTCGCTGAAGGCGCGGAGAGCCCTCAGGTCCTTCGTACGAACGTCGCGTGAACGCTTCACTTCGAGAGCCCAGAGTCCGCTCGGGCCGTACACGACGAAGTCGACCTCCAGCCCTGCCTTGGTCCGCCAAAAGAAGAGCCGATGTCCACCTCGCGAGTAGTCGCACCAAGCACGGAGGTGCTGCGCGACTATGCCCTCGAGCGCCACTCCATCGATCTCCTCCGGTCGATCAAGGCCCCAGGGGAGGTCCACAAGGATCGGAACACGCCCGAGTCGAAGAAGGAGAACTTCGTCCTCGCCTCGAGGTGTCGCTTCGCGTGCTTCGTCACCGCGGGGACGCGTCTTCATCGGACGGCACTAAATGCTCCTCGTGCTTGTAGTTAGCTGACTGGTCATTTATACTGGTCAGTATGAAAACGATGAACGCATCGGACTTCAAGGCACGCTGTCTCAAAGTACTCGACAACGTGGCCGCCGACGGGGAACCGGTACTAATACTCAAGCGCGGGAAACCGGTCGCTCAACTCGGTCCCGTCAGCGAACGCCGGGCCCAGGAAGGGCTGCGCGGCACGGTACATATTCTCGGCGATGTCATATCCCCCGTATTGCCGGCGAACGATTGGGACGTCGAGGGTGGCGATCTAAACTAATGAGCTACCTTTTGGACACGCACATACTGCTGTGGTGGTGCGGGAACACGGGGCGATTGTCACGCAAACAGAAAAGCATTCTCGACGGTGCCAACGCAGACGCCCCTCTTCTGGTTTCCGAAATCTCGCTGTGGGAGATCGCCACATTGGTCAATCTCAACCGCATCGCTCTCGATTTGCCACTGAGCGAATGGCTCGAATCGGCAACGGCGCTTCCACTCGTCGAGCGCGTAGGCATTTCTCCGACCGTTGCTGCTACGGTGGCCTCGCTTCCGGCTACGTTCCCCCGCGATCCGGCCGATCGAATTATCGTGGCTACTGCGAAGGTCAATGGCGCTACACTCCTCACGCAAGACATGAAGATTCGCAAGGCAAGAGTCGTAAAGACCCTGGCCTGACTACGCAACAACTGCTTCTCCAACACAATAGCTTCTCACACAACTGCTTATCGCATGCTTCTCACACAACTGCTTCTCGCCAACTCGTTCTTCGCAGGATCGGAAGCGATCGCGAGATCGGCCCAAGCGCGGTGATGAGGCCCGCAGGCGTACTAACAGTACGTCGAGGGCCGAGAAGTGGTGCGCCGCGAGCCAGCGAACGGCAAACGGGCCGAGATTACAGGCGATCGAGACTCGTAGCAGAAGTTTGATGAGTTATGCGGGTTAAAGGGGCCAGTTTTTCGGCGTTGACGACATCGAGTCACCCAGCAGGCCCCGTGTGCGGCTGTTCCTCTATGTCCTCTATAGGATTGACGATGAGAGGATCAGAGGGAACTAGATGCTTGGCAGACCGCTCTGCGACGCGAGCTTGCGTGAGAGAAACTCGACCACCGCTCCGCAAAAGGCGTCGTTCTTGTCGCCGGCCACCATGTGGGCGGCATCGGCAACGTCGACGTACTCCGCGTGGGGGACGAGTTGAAGAAAGTCGTCTACGCACTCGGAACTGACGATCTCACTCATACGGCCGCGCACGAGCAAGACCGGAACCTTGAGATTGCGTGCGGATTCACGGATCAGCTCGGGAAACGAAGGCTCCGAGAAATGACGCCCCGTCATGAACTTCGGGTCCCAATGCCAGTAGTAGCGACCGTCGGGCCCTAGGCGAAGGTTCTTGGCCAGGCCGCTCGTGTCACTAGGGCGCGGGCGGTGAGGTAAGTATTCGGCTACGGCATCGGCAGCATCGTCGATCGAGGCGAAGCCACCGGGACTCGCACTCATGAACGCGTGTATGCGCTGCAGGCCTTCCATCTCCATACGCGGCGTGATGTCGACCAATACCACCGCGCTACTGACCGGGTTGTCGCTGCCGCCTTCACTGACCATCGCGGTAAGCCCGCCCAGGGAGGCCCCGACCAAAGCCGGCCGCGTGCTGCAATGCGCAGCCACCGCCTGCAGATCGTCGGCATAGGTGGTGATGCTGTAGTCGGCCTCTGGACACCAACCGCTCTCGCCGTGGCCGCGCATGTCGAGAGCCACCGCATAGAAACCGGCCTCGGCCAGAGCCTTGGCGGTGCCGCGCCAAGCATGGCGGGTCTGCCCGCCCCCGTGCATCAAGATCACGGACTGCTTGCGCGGGTCGCCCCAGGCATCGGCCTTCAACACCACACCCTTGCTGGCCGTAAATTCGAGTTGCTGCGGCGGCGCGCCGGCGGCGGAAGGCTTGGCCGGGGCGCCGCCTAAAGATGAAACTTCATGTTTCTTATCGAGCATGGAGACCGGGTTCCTGAGCGGCGTGGTACGTAGAAGACCGTCGCAAGAATAATAGGCGTACAAACGCTAATCCTCGGCCACGCCTCCGTCAAACCAGCGCGGTCAACGCTCGGAGATCCGCAAGACTTCTCGCATGGGCCAATCGCGGAGTTTTCGGCGTTCGATTTTCCCCGAAGCAGTGTGCGGCAGGGATTCCGCTACAAAGATCAGTTTGGGAATCTTGTAGCCGGCCAGGCCTTCGCGGCACCACAGCCGTAGCCGCCGCGCCCACTGCTCGAGTTCGTCCACCGCCCGCAGCCCAGCCGGGAAAGGAACCACGGCTGCAGCGACCACCTGCCCCCAATGGCGGTCGTCAACGCCGAAAACCGCAACCTCGCGCAACTCCGGATGGTTTCGCAACAGCTCTTCAACCTCGGAGGGGTAAACGTTTTCTCCACCGCTTACGATGAGGTCGCTACGGCGTGACACGACGTAGAGATAACCATCGGAATCGACCCGACCGATATCTCCGGTGTGAAGCCATCCGCCGGCGAAGCCGCCACCTTTGAAATAGCCGCTAGCCACGCTTGGGCCTTTCACACAAATCTCGCCATAACCGTCACGGCCGGGGGCTAATATCTTCAACTGCGTGCCCGCTAGCGGGCGACCACAACTGCCTGGACGCTGAAGCGCTTTTCCGGGCTCCGCGGTGCAGACTTGCGATGCTGCCTCGCTAAGACCGTAGGTAGGCAGCACCGGCCAACCGGCGGAGGCCGCACGCCGTAGCAAAGCTTCGCCAGTACTCGCGCCTCCGCTGAGCACGCAGCGCAATTTCGCGGGACGCGGCCTGCCGCGTTCGCGAGACTCGTCAAGAAGCCTTTCGAGCATGGTCGGAACCAGCGAGATATGGGTGACCGGGAATTCGCGCAACGCCGAGTTCACCGTGGCCGCATCGAAGCCGCGCTGCAACAGTACCGAAACTCCGTCGATTACGCTGCGAAGCAAGATGGAAAGCCCGCCTATGTGGTAAAGCGGCAAGCAATCCAGCCAGCATTCGTCTTGGGTGTAGCCGAGGTTGGCTCGCGACGCGCGAGCGGAGGCCTGATGATTGCCGTTACTGAGCAACACCCCTTTGGGCCTGCCGCTGCTTCCCGAGGTATAGATTATGCAGTGGGCTGCGCTGGGATCCGGACCTTGCGGCGCGTAGCCGCCACTAACCTTGTGCGCTTTGCTGCACGAATCGAAGACACGTAGCGAATCACCTTCGCCACCCGTTAACGGGAAATCTGCCAGCGCGTCGAGCCTCCGCAGCCCCGCGGCCCCCTTGGCTGCCGCGGCCGCTTTGTCTGCGTAGGCGGTGTCGAAGAGCAACATCTGCGGGTCTGCATGTTGTAACAACGCCTCGAGTTCGCGGGTGCCCAAACGCGTGTTGAGCGGAACCAAGACCGCAGCGAGTTTCTGCGCAGCATGCAGGGTCTCCACGAAGCGCAAGGAGGTGTCCATCAACAAGGCTAGGCGTGATCCGCGTCCAAGGCCGCAGCCCGACAGGGCCAGGGCCAAGCCTTCCGCTCGATCCGCCAATGATCTAAAGGAATAGATCTCATCATTCCAATAAATAGCTATTTTATCAGGATTTTTAGTAGCAGCTAGTTCCAGCCAAGAAGCTTCATTCCCGGCCCTGTACGAAGCACCGGATCCGGCTTCATTCATCGCTACTCTCGCTCGACCCCCGGCCTGGACCAAAGCCCGGACTCGGACTCGGACTCGACGCTAGCCCCTGGCTCTGGTCCTGGCTATGGCCTTGGCCCTTTCCCTGGTCATGGTCATAGTCATGGCCCTGGTCATGGCCCTGGTCATGGCCCTGAGCCTGCCCCTTTCCCTGGCCCAGGCTCAACCCCAGTCCCGGTCCCCGACCGGCCAGACTCACCCGTGCACACGGTACGGACAGTCCGCTCGCCAGCGGATGGCCGGAAAGCATCACCGCGCCGCCGAGTCCCAACGCCTCGGCCTTGCTTGGTGGCCGCTGTGCGCCCGCAGCTCGGCGCGAAGCTTGCGCCGACAGCAGCTCCCCGTAAAACGCCGCGGCAATATGAAGTGTAGCCGCCATGGCCACTGTGCTTTCCAACGAATCGGTGAAAACCACACGCAGGCCACGCTCGCTGGCCCGGCGAGCCAGCGCCGAACAAGCTGCCACCCCACCGGCACGCGCACCCTTGACCACCAACACCGAGGCCGCAGCGGCAGCCAGCGCCGCTTCGAGCTGGGCCGGAGACTCCACCGATTCATCCAAGGCCACATCGATGGCCGCCCGGCCACGCAGTTCGGCAAGGTCCTCAAAGGGGCCGGGCTGCAGCGGTTCTTCAATGAAATCTATGTCGAAGGACTCAAAGTAGCGCAGCGCCTCGAGAGCCTGCGGCAAAGTCCAGGCCCGGTTGGCATCCAACCGTATGGAAGCCGCCCCGGGCTCTGAGCTGCCCCCATCGAGTGCTTCGCGAAGGGCCCGTACGCGCTCCCGGTCTTGGACGGGCGACGCAGTCCCGACTTTGAGCTTGAAGCTGCGGTAACCTGCAGCGGCCAGTGTTCTTGCCCGCCCGGCGATCTCTAGAGGATCGCCCGCCGCTATCAAAGCCGATAGCTCGAGTTCGCACAGGGCCTTTTGCGATAAGAAGGCCGCCGCCGGCAGGCCCGCCTCGCGAGACTCGGCATCGAGAAGTGCGGTCTCCACGGCAAACATCGCCGCCGCCGGCAACTCCATCGCCGAGACCAATTCGCGCAGGCCTTGGGGCGTCAAGGGGCCCGATCCTAACGACGCGCAGAGGCGCTGCAAGGCACAATAGCACTCGGCGAAACTAGAAGAACCGAGCCAGTAGGCGGGCGAAGCTTCGCCCAGGCCCACACAACGATCCCCGTCATAGAGTCGCAGAATCGCGCAGTCACGTTTACGCATCTGCTTGCCGCCCAGCAACAGCGGGGAGAGCAGATCCAGCCGGTAGCGGCTAAGCCCGCAGCGACTGATATGAAGCGGCGCCGTCACAGAGCCAATCCCGCCCGGTAGCGGCTGAAGCGGTCGCGACTGAGTTGAAGCGTGGGCGTCACAGAGCCAACCCCGCAGCCAACAGCAAGCCGAAGATCAGGTGCAAGCGCGCGGTCGACGCCAAGCTTTGGTTGAGCGCCGGGCCGCTAAGGCGGGACAATGCCTGTGCTTCGGACCAGGCGAGAGGCGCCGCAGCCAGCGGTAGCAAAGCGCCCCACCCCACGGCCGGGAACAAGAATGCGAGGCAAGCGAAGGGCAACGAGACCAGCGTGTAGTATTCCGCACGGGTAAACTGCTCACCGAAGCGAACCACAAGAGTACGCTTTCTCGCCGCACGGTCGGTATCCACGTCGCGCAGATTGTTCACGACCAGAATCGCAGTGGCCAGGCAAGCCACGGCCAGCGCTGCCGGCCAGATCAAAGCAGGTAGCACGGCCAATTGCAGCCACACGGTTCCTGCTACCGCCACCAAACCGAAAAATACGAAGACGAACACATCGCCGAGGCCCTTGTAGGCCAGGGGCCAGGGCCCGCCTGTGTAAGCCAGCGCGCACAGAAGAGAAAGGACACCGATAATCGCGATCGGAACTCCGCCCACCCAGACCAGCCAGAGGCCCGGCAGGGCTGCTGCCGCTAGCGTAGCAAAGGCGGCATTGCGAACCGTGCGCGGCGAAAACAACCCCGCCTGCGTTACTCGAAGCGGCCCGACACGCTCGGCCGTATCGGCACCGGACTGAAAATCGTAATAGTCGTTGGCAAGATTGGTCGCTACCTGAATCAACAGGGCCGCCGCCAGCGTCGCTAGGCCCAGCACCCGGTCCACAGCCTCGAAACGCGAACTCAAAGCCAGGCCGACCAGTACCGGCACCAGCGCCGCGCTCAAAGTCCGCGGGCGCATGGCCGACAACCATGCACCGGCTGCCGACATCCCGGCGCTCACGGCAAACGCGGGAACCGCGAGAAGTCAGGCTTGCGCTTTTCAACGTAGGCGTTACGCCCCTCCTGCCCTTCTTCACTCATATAAAAGAGCAAGGTCGTGTTACCCGCCAACTCCTGTATGCCGGCCATGCCGTCGGTCTCGGCATTGAACGCGGACTTCAGACAGCGCAAGGCCATGGGACTCTGCGAAAGCATCTCCCGGCACCACTGCACGGTGGTTTCTTCGAGCTTATCCAGCGGCACGACCTCGTTGACCAAGCCCATTTGCAAAGCTTGCCCGGCATCGTACTGCCGGCACAGGTACCAGATCTCGCGGGCCTTCTTCTGACCCACCACGCGGGCCATGTAACCGGCCCCGAATCCACCGTCGAAGCTGCCCACCCGCGGGCCGGTCTGCCCGAACACCGCGTTGTTGGCCGCAATCGTCAAATCGCAAACCAGGTGCAACACGTGGCCGCCGCCAATGGCATAGCCGGCTACCGCAGCGACCACCGGCTTGGGAATGCTGCGTATGAGCTTTTGCAGGTCGAGCACGTTGAGCCGTGGCACTCCGTCGCTTCCTACATAGCCACGGTCGCCGCGCACGCGCTGGTCGCCCCCGCTGCAGAAAGCCTCGCCACCCTCGCCGGTCAGGACGACTACGCCGACCTCTCCGTCTTCACGGCAACGCGCGAAGGCGTCGAGCAGCTCCATCACCGTCTGCGGCCGAAAAGCGTTCCGCACTTCCGGACGGTTGATCGCCACTCGCGCAATGCCCTCGGCCTTGTTGAAAGTTATATCTTCGTAATCTCCGGCTTTTTGCCAGTTTATCGACACCAGTATTTTCCTCCATCCTTCAGGCGCTAGCCTGCACCATTTATTAAAGTTCTTACGAAGGGGGCCAAGTGTGCGTAAGCTCGAGCCGAGCGCAGCGATAAGAGCAGCAGGCCTCCTGGCCGTACGCCGAGGATCAAGGAGCGTGAGCCGCGATCCGGCAAGCGGCGACCGCCGCAAAATGGCTTACCCTCGGTGTTGGCAGCAGAACTTTTCATATAGCGATGTTCGTTCGAATCATTCGAGCCCCCCGCTGCTCGCTCCACACGGTTGCCGGCCGGGCGTGCAGCCGTCCAAGAAGCCGGCCAGCAGCGCATAAAACTGCTCCGGCTGCTCGAGGTGAACGTTGTGGCCGGCACCGCGAACTATGCGAAGCTGCGCGGTGGGTATCGACGCGGCCATCGAAGCTGCGATGGCCCTGAACTTCTCGTCGGCGGCTCCGGCAATGAGCAACACCGGCATGCTTAGCTCCGGCAAGCGCCCGCCGAGCCAGGGCTGCACGCCGCTTCCCATCCCGCGCAAACAGGCGGCCAGCCCCGCAGCATCGCCGGCCAGACGCCCGCGCCGTTGCCGTAAGCTAGCCTCTTCGTCTAGCCCCAGTTGAGTCTTGAACAGTGGCAACTTCTCCCAGCTTTCGACGAAGGCCTCGATTCCTCGAGACTCCAGAAGCCGCGCTCGCTCTTCGTCTGCGTGCCGGCGTGCGGCACGCTCACTGTGACTTTCGAGCCCCGGGCTCGCGCTCTCGAGCATCAAGGCCGCTACCCGGCGAGGCCGCGTCAAGGCAAAATACAAGGCTAGGCGCCCGCCCATGGAATAGCCGGCAAGAGCACAGTGGCCGGCCTCACAGTCATTCAAGTATTGCTCGAGATATGAGGCGCAATATTCTATAGACAATAAATTAGAGTGAGATCTATTCGCCGCCGCGCCGTGGCCCGGAAGATCCGGAGCAAGCACCCGGTAGCGCCCCCGCATAAATTCCGTAAGGCCCTGCCAATCAGCCCCGGAACCGAGGAATCCATGCAGCGCAACCAAGCAGAGCTTGCTCACCCTGTGACCCCCAAGCGCAAAACGGCCGAGGCGCGGTCCAGGTAGCGCCGGTGCGCCGACTCGTTGTCCTCACGAGATCCCGGCAGCTCGACAACGTGTAGGCCTCCTAGTTCGAAGGCGGCGCGCACAGCCGTCGAGAACTCCGCCCACGAGCGAATCACCGTGTAGGCCCGGCACAGCGGTGAAGCCAAGGCCTCGATGTCCAGGCCGTGCGGCGTCGCGAAGTACTCCTCGAACTCCGCGCCGAGCGAGGCCTGGGGTAGAAACGAGAAGATACCGCCACCGTCGTTGTTGACCACCACGATCAGCAAATCGATGCCAAATCGGGCCGCCGCCTGCAGTGCCCCTATATCGTGCAGGAAGCTGAGGTCGCCAATGACCAGCGCCGCCGGCCCCCCCGTAGCTGCGATCCCCAACGCAGTTGAAACGACACCGTCTATGCCGTTGGCGCCCCGGTTGGCGAAGAAATCGAGCTTGCGCGAGGAGGAGCCGAGAAAAGTATCGGCATCGCGAACAGGCATGCTGTTGGCCACACATAAGGCGGCGCCCTCGGGTAAATGTTTCAATAGCTCGCGAAAGACCTTGCCCTCGAACAACGACCCTTCGGCTTCTAGAGCCTCGTCCAGAGATTCGCGTGTGCAAGCCGAGGCCTTCAGCCAGCGCGAAGCCCAAGCGCTCGAGACCGGTCGTGTGGCCGGCCGCGCGGAGGAATCCGCAGCTTCGAGCCGCTGAGAGGCGCAACGGAAGAACTCGCCCGGGTCCACGCGCAAGAACTCACGGGCCAGATGCAAGGGGTCGGGCCAGTCATCCCCGGAAACCACGACGTAGTGCGACGACCGCTGCTTGCCGAGATAGTCGTGCAGAGCTTTCGAAGCCGGCAACGCACCGACTTGAATAACGGCCTCGGCTGACAGCTCAGCACTGAGTTCCCGGTCGCGAAGCAGGGCATCGTAGGCATCGACGAGCATGCTGCGATCGTGGGCGCCGAAACGTAGCCCGGACAGCGGGTCCGCAATCACCGGCCATTGCAGGGCGCGGGCAAAAGCCATGAGCGCATCACGCTCGGTGACCGCCAGAGCGTCGGGACCGCACACGAGCAGGCCCCGGCTGAAAGCGCCAAAACGCGCGACTACATCCTCTAGTTTTTGATTAGTTAATAATCGTATCCCATTGATAATACTAGTTATTACTGTGCGCTCTAATCCTGCTGCCGATCCCTCGAGGGTCTCTCCAAAGGCGTCTTCATCGCAGGCCTCCTCACTGCGGCCGCTACCGTCTTCCTTGCGCGCACCCGTGCCACTGCGGTCGCCGTCTTCTTTGTGTGCGTCCGCATCGCAGCGGTCGCCGTCTTCATCGCGCAACCCTCCATCACGGCCGCTGCCGTCTTCCTTGTGCGCCGCCGCATCGCGGCCGCCGCTGCCCAGCGAACTCGAAGCCGCCACGGAAGTGGAGGAAAGCCTACCTTGGGGGACATCGATGAGCGGCTCCCGCGCGGGAAGATTCAAATGCACCGGACCTGCCGGGACAGCGCTGGCCGTCGCCCAGGCACGGGCAGCCACGGCGCGATAGTAGTGCTCGAGTTCCCCGCCGGAAAGCGGCAGGTCGAGACTCCAACGGACGTGACTGCCGAAGAGTCCCGGCTGGTCGATGGTCTGGGGCGCACGCCAGTCGCGCAGTTCCGGCGGGCGGTCAGCAGTCACGACCAACAACGGCTGCTTCGACAGCGAGGCTTCGACCACGGCCGGCAGGTAGTTGGCGGCGGCAGTGCCGGAGCTACACAGCAGCAATACCGGGACACGGTGCCGGCGCGCCAGTCCGAGGGCAAAAAAGCCGGCGCTACGCTCGTCGGGAATCACCCATTTTCGAACGCGCGGTTCCCGTGCCAGGGCCAGAGCCATCGGCGCTGAGCGCGAACCCGGCGAAACGCAGGCATGGACAAGCCCCGATCCGGCGAACTGTTCGAGCAACAAGCCGGCAAGCCATTGGTTGGGATTGTGCTTCAAATCAGGCGGCCCGCTCACCGGAATCACCGCCGAGTTGGGTGAGCATGGCCCTCAGCTTGTTCTCGGTCTCATCGAACTCCGCCTCTGCGCGAGATTCGGAAACGATGCCCGCCCCCGCCCACACCCAGGCTTCGTTCTCACCGAGCAGCGCCGAGCGCAACGACACGGTAAACTCGCCCGAACCTGAAGCCGACAGCCAGCCCAGCGCTCCGGTGTACCAGCCACGCCAGGACTCCTCACGCGACAACAACTCGTAGGCGCGGCGAGTCGGCACACCGCAGACGGCCGGCGTCGGATGCAATAGTGCCGCGGCGTCGAGGGCCGAAAGCGGCGACTGCAGTTTCGCACGCAACGGCGTCCTCAGATGGTGGGCCTCCGGAAGGCTCATGATTTCCGGACTGGCCGGCCGTCTGACGCTACAGCCGGCTTTCTCCAGCGATGCCACCATGGAGTCGACGACCAACGCATGCTCCCGCAGGTCTTTGCCCGACTCGGTGAGCGTCCGCGCACGCGCAGCGTCTTCGCCGGGATCGGAGCCACGAGCAATGGTCCCGGCCACCGCATCCGCTTCGATCACCCCGCCACCGACCCTCAGCAGCATTTCCGGGCTGGAACCGATCAGGTGGCGCTGCTTAGAAGAGATCCAGAAATGGGTACAAGCCGGACGGGTCTCGCGCAAAGGCGCAAGCAATTCGGCCGGCCGCGGCACCCGGGCCAATTCGAGCCGGCGGCTTCGCGCAAGCACGACCTTGGAAAGGGTACCTTCGGCGATCAAGGCGGCAACCGATGCAAAACGCAGCCCCCAAGCCCCGCGCCCTTCGTCATCCGCCGCAAGCGCTGCGGTTGCGGCTGTCGCCACAGATGCCGCCGTTGCCGCTATTGCTCCAGTTGCTCCTGTTGCTCCTGTTGCTCCTGTTGCTCCTGTTGCTCCTGTTGCCGCCGTTGCTCCTGTTGCTACCGTTGCTACCGTTGCTGCCGACTCCACCCGGCGGTAAAGTTTCTCGCTCTTTTCTTCTTCGCCCGCCGCCCATGAAAGCACCGCAACGGCACCCGCAGGACCCTTGACCCACATCAAACGCGGCACGAAGAACCTGAGCGGCGGGAAACCGCGCCAGCGCGGATCGCTGCTCCCACGCTCGGCGAACGCGAAGCCGCCGACGAGTAGCGGCAGTTCTTCATCGCCAAGGCTGCGGCTACGGCTGCGTAACTGCTCATAGCAGGCCTGCGCCATGGCAAAGCGTGCGGGCCCCTCTCTAACGATCTCGTAGGCCGAACCGACCGCACCGATAGCCAACGATCGTCGAGGGTTCTCCCAGTAAAAAACCGGCTCGCCGGTAAAACGCGAGACCTCCTCAAGAACGTCTATATCGCCGGATAGTTCCAGACTACGCCTCTCTATTCGTGGGACCACAGCCGCAGTCGCCCCGTGAATAGCGCGCGCGGACAGTAGGGCACTACCTGTGGCACTACTACTAGCGCTAGCAGCAGCGCTAGAACCGGCGCTGCCTGTGGCACTACCAGCGGCGCTATCTGTGGCACTACCAGAGACACTACGAGCGGCGCTACCAGTGGCGCTGCCTGTGGCTCTACCGGTGACACTATCTGTGGCTCTACCAGCGGCTCTACGCGTGGCGCTACCAGAGACGCTACGAGCAGCGCTACCGACGGCGCTAGAACTGGCACTACCTGTGGCGCTGCCAGCGGCGCTACGACTGGCGCTGAGCAACTGTACGGCACCCCCGAGCATGCTGCGCTTGCTTACGGCCTCGAAACCGCAACTTTCGAGTATGCTCCTCATCTGTTTTTCCGCAGGCAGATAGACCACCGAAGACGGTAGGTAGGAGTAAGCTTCACCGTCGGAGAGCAAGCGTCCGAGCAGCGGCACCACTTTGTTGAAATACAAGCCGTGGCCGTAGCGCAACAGGGCCAGGCGTGGCCTGTCGACCTCGAGCAATGCGATACGCCCGCCGGGTTTGAGTATCCTTGCAGCCTCGGCCATCGCCGCGCCGATATCTACGAAGTTACGCAAGGCGAAGCCGGAAACCAGCGCGTCGCAAGATGCGCTGGCCAAAGGCAAGGCGGCAGCGTCGGCACGCAACAACGCGGCGTCGACGTGGCGGCGCCGGGCGCCGTCGAGCATCCCTGCCGAGAAATCCACGCCGATCACTTCGGCCCCGCGCGCGGCTGCGTCTTGCGCAAGGTCGCCGGTGCCGCAGGCGAGGTCGACGAGACGGTGTCCGCGCTGCAAGTGCACAGCGTCGATAGTCAGCCGCCGCCAGCGCCGGTCCATACCGAAAGTCATGAGGCGGTTCATAAGATCGTAGCGGGCAGCGATGCGGTCGAACATGGCCTCGACCACCGCCGCTTTGTCGCCGGCCGGGGGAAGCGTCATCGCCATCGCAACCCCACCCGGTTGCGTCTCGCAACTTTCAGAGCCAATTCGAGCGGCCCTTTGCGGCCTTGCTTCTTCAAACGTTTGAGCGCGCGGTTGACCAATACCCTTTCAAAATGGTGGGCAATCAGCATGGTGACCAACGGCAGCATTTCCTTGAAAACTCGTGCCACCGCCTCGGGGTCTTCTTCCTCGCCGCCTTCACCGCCTTTCTTTCTTACGTAATCGTCGAAGAGGTCGATGGCCTCATCGACCGTGCGCTTGGTCGCACGGTAATGCTTGACCGCAAGCGAAAGCAGCTTGGTCAATGGAAATCCATAGTCCAAGAACTTGAGCGCCCCGCGCGCCGCATTGAGATCGGACTCTGAATACAGGCCTTCACCGTCTTCGCCCTCTTGGGCTTCGGCAAGTCCGGTCTTCTCGATGGAGCGCAGCAAGGAGCGGGGAATGCCCAAGCGCAAGGACAGCTCGGCGCTCGAGAGCCGCGGCTCGGCCGATTCTTCCTGCAAGGCGGCAAGCAATGCCCGGTCGGAATCGTCCTTGCCGTCGCGTTCGAGAACCGTAGCTATGACCTTCAAAGACAAGCCGCGGTCGGCCATGGAACGGATCACGCGCAGCCTTTCGAGATGCGCTTCACCGTATACAGCGTTGCGTCCGCGCCGCTCGGGTGATTGAAGAATGCCCAGCGACTGATAGTAGCGGATCGTGTCTATCGACAAGCCCACCGCCTGAGTAAGTTCCGCCGCCGAATACTCCATGAGTAAAAACTCTTAGAGTAAACACTCGCACAATGCAAATGCTTGATTTAAGGATGAATTCTGCCCGGGGCCTGACGGACCGGCTACTGGACCGGCCACGGGACCGGCTACGGAAACGCCTACAGAAACGGCTTTAGAAAATCGACGACGGCATCCCAATTGTCCCGGCAACCTGCCGGGTTGCGGTCGCAACGCAGCGTAGAGGACCCGTGCACCCCCTCTGCAGGCAGATAGAGCGCTTTGCCGGCCGCCGGAATCGCTTCGAACAGGAAGCTAGCGGTAGCCGCCTCGCTGCCGGGTCCCGAGCTGATGAAAACCGGCGTCTCGATCTTTCGGGCCCAGTCCCGCACTGAGTAGTCGATGCCCATGCGCATGCCGGGCGAGAAGGCCAGCACTGCAGCGATACCCTCATGCTCAACGGCCAAGCGTAGCACCAGGGACGCCGAGTAACTGCTGCCCCACACGATTATCCGGTCGTAGCCGGAAGCCGGTGTGACATTGAGACCAGCGGCCTGGCGAGAGGGGTCTACTTGGTTCGTAGCCATAGCGTCCGGCGTTTCAGCCCCAACGGCCAGCGACCTTCGCTCCACCACTAGCGGCGCTGCGGCGGCTGCCGAACTGCGCCCGCCGCTGGCCATGGCACCGCCCTTAGCCCACTCGAGCGCAGCCACGAGGTCGGAGTAAGCCGAGGGGAAATCCGCTGAGCGGCCCAGAGCAGCCACCGTACGGTTGTTACGCCCCCAGCGGTAGCCGCCAGAACGCTGGTCCAGAGCCAGGCAGTCGAAACCCAGTTCCGCCAGCCGCGGAGCTATTGTCTGGTACTCGGCCGCGTTGGACCCCGCCTGGTGAAACAGCAGAATCAGCGAACGCGTACGCTTGCCGTTTATTCCGGCGGCATAGAAGTCGGCGTGAACATCCACACCGCCGGCCGCAGGCAAAATGAGGCTTTGAACCGTACCGCCGCTTGCTGGCAAGACAGCGCTACGTACGTCATCGGCGCTCGCAGAAAAGCCGGAGATTCCGGTGGTACCGGCGGCCGGCGGCCCGTGGTCTGCAGTTCTGACAATACTCAATGTCCTCGTAGCGACCGCCCCGGACGTGTCTTGTCGGCCGGCAGTTACAGATTTAGCCTCCCAACCCGCAGCCGCAGGGGCAGCGAGGCAAATGCCCGCGGGGGACAAGTGGGCAAAGGCAAATAGCAGTGCCAATAGCGCCGATGAAGTGGAGACCGCACTACAATTTTTTCTGTACATCTGAAAACCCGAAAAGAAACCAAGTGGCGCAGTTACGCAAAAACGATCCCGGTATTGAAGTAACCCCCAACTCTTAGGCTATAATCAAACTGGTTCCGGATTCGCGTGGCTTGCGCAACCACCGTCGCGCCCAGGCGAACCGCAACCGGAGCAACTAAGCAGAATGTCGGCAGAATGCCCAGCCTATTACCTGCAGTACTGCGCCGCAGAGGTATGGCCCCTGGTCATCCTGGGCCTAGTGTGCTTCGTTTCCGTAGGAGTCTATGAAAGGGGTGACAAACTCCTCGCCCCTAGGGGTTGGATCCCGCGTTTCATTTTCAAAGCAACACTGTTGTATGCAGGGTTCTTCCTGCTGATTTGGAACGTAGGAATACCGAAGCTCGGGCCCCTGGAAAAAGCTATTGCTGCCTGTAACGCCAAGCACCTCATCGAGTACCTCCCAGCCTGTACTCACTAGCTTGCCTTGTTCATGAAAGCTCTATCGGGAGCCCTATTCTCGTGCCACAGGGGCCCGAGCAACACAGGCAGCACCCCGCCCCCCCTACCCAAGGAGCTAGGCAACAGAGGCTCGACGACGGGAAACGCCGGCCGTCAGCTGCCACGGTGTAGCCTCGCAAAGACGGTCTCACTACATGTTGGAATCTGACGAAGGCCCAGCCGGGCGCTGGCTATGGCCGGCCAATATCCGCCGGGCGTTCCTCCTACTGTCGGCCTCACAGCGGCGCCACTGGCTGCTGCTGCTACCTCTGGGCTTGGTATGCGCACTGATTGAAGCCGCAACCGCCGCTTCGTTGTTTGCACTAGTCGCGGTGCTCTCCGGTTCTTCCCGCCTGGCTGCGCTTCCGGTACTCGGCAGCATCTATCCCTATCTTCCACCTTCACTTAAAGGGGAGGCTTCGCTGATAAAGCTCTTCCTGGGAGTAACCGCAGCCCTGGTGGTTCTCAGAGTCGTCTTCGCCGGAGTAACGGTGGCATTCAACCATCTTGTCATCGCCAAAGACCGCGCCGAATTGTCTGCACGGCTTTATGAAGGCTACTTGAACGCCCCCTACTCTTTTCATCTCGAACGCAACGCAGCCGATTGTGTCTACAGGGTCAACGACTCCATCAACACCCTGTTCGGTTCGGTCCTGGGCGGGGCCACTACGCTGCTGACCCACGCGATGACGATCGCCGGAGTCTCGGCCGTGCTCCTGGCTGCCAGTCCCTGGGTAACCATTGTCTCTGTTGTCCTACTGGCTGCTTGGCTGCTCTTGATCACGCGCCTGATGACTCGTTGGCAGATGAGTTTCGGACGGCGCGCCGACGAGTTGCACCGGTGCCGTGAGAAGGTTCTGTGGGAGGGGCTCGGCGCCATCAAGGAAATCAAAGTGTTGGGCCGCGAACGATACTTCTCGGCTGCTTACGCGGGCTATTTAAGAGAGTTGGTGCAAATACAGTTTCGGGGTGCGCTGAGATCCGCCGCCCCACGGCTACTGGTCGAAGGCGCCTTCGCATTGGTCATGCTTGTCGCAGCCGTACTGCTGCTCGGCGAACGCACTGACCGCTCCTTGGTACTCCCGGTTCTCGGCCTCTACGCCTATGCCGGAGTTCGTCTGATCCCGATGGCCAACGCGATGATCGAAATGATCAATCAAATAACCGCCGCCACCATCCCGCTGCGGCGTCTGAGCGAAGACTGCGCACTCATGGAAGTTCACCCCATAGACGAAGGCCGTGAGGAGATATTGTCTGCAAATGGGGATACGCGAAAAACCGAGTGCTCCGGAAAGTGGAGATCGCAGCGCATCGACGGCATAGAGTTCGAAAATGTGAGCTTCACCTACGCACGGTCCCCGAGGCCGGCTGTCTCACGATTGAGCTTTTCGCTACGAAGCGGAGAGTGCATCGCCCTGGCGGGGAAAACCGGGGCAGGCAAAAGCACGGTGCTCGATCTCGTGGCCGGACTTCTCGAAGCCTGTGAGGGCCGGGTGCTGATACACGGGCATGGGTTACGCAAGCAGCGGAACCCCCGAAGCGCTTTGGGCAGCATCGGTTACGTGCCGCAGACTATAACGCTGACCGACGACAGCGTGCGCGGCAACGTAGCGATGGGAATCGCAACGGAGCGCGTCGACGACACTGCCGTCCGGCGGGCGCTTCGCGCCGCTTGCCTTGAAGACGTCATCGCCCGCCTACCCGCGGGCATCGCCACCCCGGTGGGCCAGCGCGGCGTGCGTTTGTCGGGTGGCGAAATTCAACGGCTGGCCTTGGCCCGCGCTCTTTATCACCGGCCTTCCCTGTTGATACTCGATGAAGCCACCTCTGCCCTAGACGCGGCAACCGAGAAGAAACTGATCCACTCCTTGAAAGATCCACGAGAACACCGGACCATCGTACTGGCGACTCATCGCGCGGCCGTCATGGCGGCTTGCGACCGCGTGATCTTCCTGCGCGATGGCGAGCTTGCCGCCAGCGGCGAGTTCGAGCGCTTGTTGGAACTCTCACCCGATTTCAACGAAATGATGTCCCGGCAGGGGCCAAACGAAAACGAATCCCGAGGAGCACACCATGCCCGAAACACTTAGCCGTTCGAGCTTATCTTTTCTTGTTCTTAGCGTCCTTCTAATCGGCTTTTCCCCGGCGACGACCATGGCGGCGGAAAGCATCGAGATCAATATGAAACTTCTCGGTGCAGACGGACAAAACCGAGACATCGGCAGCATCAGGGCCGAAACGACTCCCTATGGCACTGTCTTCACACCCAATCTGAATTCGCTGGAGCCTGGGTTGCACGGCTTCCACATTCACGCCAACCCGAACTGCGCTGCGGCCGTCAAAGATGGGAAGAGCGTCCCCGGACTGGCCGCTGGAGGCCACTACGACCCGCTCAACAGCGGGCGCCACGAGGGACCTTACGGCGGCGGCCACCTCGGCGACCTTCCCCCGCTCTACGTGGATGCCGGCGGCGCGGCTTCTCAACCCGTACTGGCGCCGCGCGTTAGCTTGGAAGACTTATCGGGACACGCGCTGATGATACACGCAAGCGGCGATAACTACTCTGACCAGCCCGCCAAACTAGGCGGCGGCGGGGCGCGCAAAGCCTGCGGCGTGGTTCGCTGAGAGCCTGCGCACAAAGCAGCACAAAGCAGGCTGATGCGAGGCTGAGCCTCAGTCGCGCAGGTAATGACAGGTATAACCGTTAGGGTTCTTCTTCAGATAATCCTGGTGGTACTCCTCCGCCGGGTAAAAATCGGAAGCGGGAACGATCTCGGTAACCACCGGATCCTTCCACTTTCCCGACGCATCGACCTCGGCCTTTATCCGTTCAGCGGTCCGTCGCTGGGCTTCGCTTTGATAAAAAATCGCCGAGCGGTACTGAGTCCCCTTGTCATGCCCCTGCCGGTTTAGCGTAGTCGGATCGTGGAGGCGGAAGAAATACCTGAGAAGATCCTCGTAACTGAGACGCGAGGGGTCGAACACTATCCGAACAGCCTCCGCATGGCCGGTGTCTCCCGAGACGACGCGGCGGTATCCAGGATTCGCAACGCTGCCTCCCGTATAGCCGACATCCGTATTGAGAACACCGGGAAGCTCAGCAATCAGAGCTTCAACACCCCAGAAACATCCACCCGCGACCACTGCCAATTCTTCACGAGCGTCATCGCCGCGCAGCGATGACGCCGCCGCCGGGGCTGGGCCGGCCGCAGCCTTTTCGGCCGCGACCGCATTGGCCCGTTTCCCGGAACTCCCCTCCGGGCGGCTCTCAACTCGTGCCTCAGAGCTGCCTTCGACACGGCCTCCAGCACTGCCTTCGTCTCCGCCTTCAGCACTGGCTTCGACACTGCTCTCATTGACACGGGCGTCAGCACCCGAGTCCCGTACTCCAGCGAACATGGACGCGTAAGCAGCATAGGGACCATCCGCCAGCTGACCGGCGGGAATAAAGCGCAGCGCCGCCGAATTGATACAATAGCGTAGGCCCGTAGGCTCTGGACCGTCGTCGAAAACGTGGCCAAGGTGCGAACCCGCGATCTTCGAACGCACCTCGACACGCGGGACGAGCAACTTGTAATCGCGATGTTCACTAATGCTTTGCTCATCGATGGGCCGGAAAAAACTCGGCCAGCCCGTCCCCGAGTCGAATTTGTCGATCGAACTGAACAAGGGCTCGCCCGAGACCACGTCTACATAAATGCCCTCGCGCTTCTCGTCCCAATAACGGTTGCGAAAGGGAGCCTCGGTACCCCCCTTTTGCGTAACCTCGTATTCGGTTTCATCTAGGCGTTCGCGTAGTTCCGAATCTTCCGGTTTCGCGTAACTAACCATATGGGTTCTTCTCCATATCTCACCCGCCCGCTCGCCAAGGCGCTCAACAGCTACACCACGCTCGCCCGCAGGGACGGTCCCGGCACCACCGCCGTCCCCTATGCCGGCACTTGCCGGTAGCAGCGCGGCATTCTCCCTAGGCCTACCCGAGGCACGCCCGTCCCTGCTACATCCGCTAGACAGCGCAACCACCATACATATCAACGCCGGGAGCAAAAGCTCACATGCGGCCTTACACCTTCTTCTTTCCACTAAAATCACCCAGGCTTCCAAGTTCGGCCGCAACCACTGCAGACGCCACGGCTGCAATCACGGCACACCCGCAGCAACGCCATCGCGAGCGGCCACCTTTTCCACCCCCATAAGCAGCAAATTACCGTGGGCAGCCGCACTACCGAACAGTTCACGGGCACTGCACCCGGACATTCCTGACTCCAATTTCTCGAATATGGCAAGCTATTCTCTATCCATTCCCAATAATGGAAAGCGCAGTCAACGGTCGCTTATTGAGAAAGACTATAAAAACCGGGGATAAAGCTCTTGCCTACGCTGGCAAGGTCGTTGCATTATAAGCCCGTCCCTATTGGGGCGCTCGCGCCAGGTCGATCGGGTAGGCAGTGGGTGTGCAGACCTGGCGCGAGCATTTTTTCTCGAATGATCCTTTAAGCGACCGCCTCCGCGGTCGCTTTTTTGTGCCCTTCAGCACCGCAGCGGCGAATTGGCGCGCCGCAGTTTCTGCTGCGCAGGCACCTGGCCCGGGAGACGGATCCACATGAGCTACGAAGCCTACGAATGTCTGAAGATCCGCTTGGATAGCGGAATCGCTTTCATCACCATCGACCACCCGCCCATAAACCTCCTTGACCTAGCGCTCATTCAGGAGATGGAGAGAATCGGCTGCGAGTTGGAAAACGATCCAACCATCAAAGTCGTTGTCTTTGACAGCGCCGACCCCGACTTTTTCATCGCCCATGCCGACGTGTCGATGATTCAGCAACTGCCCGACACGGTGCCGCCGAAATCGGAGACCTTGAACTTCTTCCACGCGATGGTCGATCGCTTCCGCAGCATGCCGAAAGCGACCATCGCCAAGATCGAAGGCCGCTGCCGCGGCGGCGGCAGTGAGTTCGTACTCTCGCTCGATATGCGCTTCGCAGCGCTCGGCCGCGCGCTACTGGCGCAGCCCGAAGTCGCGCTTGGCATCATCCCCGGGGGCAGCGGCACCCAGCGCTTGCCGCGGCTGATGGGAAGGGGCCGGGCCCTCGAAGTCATCCTCGGCTGTGAGGATTTCCCCGCCGACCTGGCCGAACGCTACGGATACGTAAACCGGGCCTTAGCGGCCGAAGAACTCGGACCCTTCGTAGACAAGCTCGCCCGGCGCATCGCCGGTTTTCCTTCCGAAGCCATTGCTCTAGCCAAAGCTTCGGTAAGCGCGGCCGAACCTGCCGTAATCCCGGGACTGCTCGAAGAAGCCCACCTCTTCGATCAAAGCTTGGCCACCGACTCGGCCAAAGAACTCATGGCCAAGTTCATGGCCGCCGGTGGACAAAGCAGAGAAGTCGAGATGGACCTCGACAAGGCCATCGCCGATGCAGGTTAGTGGGAGACTAACTCTTCACCACAGACAGCGGTCCGGCGTCAGGCCGAAGGTTCGGCGTTTTCGAAACCCAATATGCCGAGTTTACCGAACTGCTCACGCAAGCGATCGTTGAGCAGACCGAGCCGCTTTACGTTGGGGACGATCTTCGAAAACAACATGGTGCGAAACTGCCGCATCATTTCCGACTTGTCCGACAACTCCTCCATCTCGGCCACGGGCAGTCCAAACTCTTCCCATATGACCTTGGGCGTCAAACGATCCCGCATCAGATAGCAGGCTTCCACGGCGAACTCTTCGCGCAAGCGAAGCTCGCTTTCGCTCATTTCGGTGTAGGCGTCACGCAACGAAAGAACCCCGAAAGCCACATGGCGCGCCTCGTCTCCCATGATGCGGGAGGTGATGTCCTTGATCAGGGGCTCACGGGTAAGTTGGTTCTGCATTCCGAAAGCAGCCAGCGCAAGACCTTCCACGAGAATCTGCATCCCCAAGTACTTGATGTCCCATTCCTTGGCGACCAGTATCTGATCGAGCAACGTGCGAAGCTCGGGGTTGCAAGGGTATTGCTTTTCGAGTTTACGTGAAAGGTATAGTTCGTAGGCTTCCACGTGCCGCGCTTCGTCTGCCGCCTGCTGGGCGGCGTAGAACTTCGCATCTATATCGGGTACGCAATTGACCAATTGCGCAGCCACCATCAAGGCGCCCTGCTCACCGTGCATGAACTGACTGAGCGACCAAGCCTGCGCACAATGCCTGAGCTTGCGGATATCGCCCTCGCTAAGCTTGTTCCAGTGGCTGGTTCCATACCAGGGGATGGTCTGATCGGGCGTGTTTTCCGCTTCGGGGTCTACCTCGATATCCCAGTCCGGGTCGGTCTTGGCATTCCAATGGGCTTCCTTGGACTTCTCGTAGAGGCTGCGAAGGCCTTCTTCCTTACTAGCGTAATCCCAGACGTAGTTGATGTCGAACTCGGTCGACAGCGGCTCGGCAGTGGGTATGAGCATGCTGCGTATCTCCTTGGATCTGCTCCGCCGCCGCAAGGCGCCGGATATTTCGAAGCTCGGGTAACTTATCGAGAAAGTACGGGTAGGAACCCTCACGACCAGTGTCGGCCAGGAGGATAGGTAGCACCGAGCGTTGTGTCAATCACGATGCCAACATCACGGCGGCCCTGTCCGCGCCCCGGCTCACGGCCAACCTTCACGAACATTCCAGATCAGGATCGGGTCAGAATAGAATAAAGCTCGGGACGCCGGTCGCGCAATAGCCCGAAATCTTCGCGATAGCGTGCTATCTCGGCGAGATTGAAATCGGCCACCGCCACCCCTTCGCTTTGCGAGTCGAGTTGCGAAACTATCGAACCTTGCTGGTCGGCGATAAACGAATGCCCGTAAAAGATCTGGCCTTCCTCGTTCCCTATGTGATTGGCGGCGGCAAGCGGCAATGAATTGGCCACCGCATGGCCGCACATCACGCGCTGCCAAGGCCAGCGCGTGTCGAGCGCCGGATCCGTGGGTTCACTGCCTATGGCCGACGGATACAACAGCAGTTCCGCCCCCTCGAGAGCCATCGCGCGAGCGCATTCCGGGAACCACTGGTCCCAGCATATACCTAGGCCGATTCGTGCATAACACGTGTTCCATACGCGGAAACCTTGTTCGCCCGGAGAGAAGTAAAACTTCTCTTCGTAGCCGGGGCCTTCGGGAATGTGGCTTTTTCGATAGACCCCCAACACCGTACCGTCGGCATCCACCATCGCCGCGCTGTTGTAGTAGCGACCATCCCTGCACTCGAAAAAAGAGACCACGGCCACCACCGAAAGTTCTGCCGCCAACGAACGGAAGAGCTTTACGGCTGCATTGTCTTCAAGTGTCGAGGCAAGAGAAAAAAACTCTTCGGACTTCCGCTTGGGAAAATACGCGTGCTCGAACAATTCCGGCGGCAACACGACTTGTGCGCCGGCGGCCGCGGCCTCGCGGGCCAGCGTTTCGATGCGCTGCAGGTTGGGCGCGCCGCCTGCGCCGAGTTGCGCTTGCAAAACTGCTACCCGAACTTCATCGTTCACCGGATCATGCCCTCCGTTTCGCGTTTCATGTCTTACTCCCTGCGCCCCAACCCACGGAGGGCATCACCCGGGTCCACCACCGGGTCCGGCTTCCGGTTCGAAAGCCCCGGCTGTTGCTGGGTAATGCAGTGAAAGGCTCCGCCTCCGCTCAATAGCTCGCGCGCAGGCAAAGATACTGCCCGCCGTCCCGGGAAACAGCGCCCCACCATTTCGGCGGCATCTTCGTCATAGACAGAACCATAGGCCGGTACCGCCACAGCGTCATTGGCCACATAGAAATTCAAGTAGCTGGCCGGAAGAAGTTCCCCATCGGCGCCGCAGATCGCGCCCGGCGAAGGGAGCGTCAACACTTCGAGTTCACGGCCACGCGCATCGAGCATGCCGCGCAGATCCGATTCGATCTCCTCGAGCACCTCGCGGTTGGGATCCTCAGTGCCTGCTGCACGCATACACAGAACCCGTCCCGGAGCTACAAACCGCGCCAGGGTATCCACATGTCCGTCCGTATGGTCTCCGGCTAGGCCCCGCCGCAACCACAGTAACTTTTCGATACCGAGCACATTCCGAAGGCACTCAAATACGCCATTGGGGCCGGCTCCCGGATTGCGGTTGGCATTGAGCAAACAGGAGGCAGTGCTAATTGCGGTGCCGCAACCGTCGGTCTCCAGCGCTCCCCCCTCACAAAACAAAGCGACTCGATAAACCCGGCAACCCGCTAGTTCCGCCACTCGCGCGGCCACACCGATGTCGTCTTCGAACAAGTAGCGCCCACCCCAACCGTTAAAGCGGAACGCCACGGCAGCGGAGTCTCCCGAGGGGTTGGCGCAAAATACCGGACCCGTATCGCGAAGCCAGATATCCGCATAACGCGACAAGTGGCAACGAAAGTCGAGCCCCTCGAGAGCCGCCTCTACTTCGCGGCCCGCGGACGCGTCGCGGACCAATATTTCGAGCCTCTCGGCCCCTGCAATAACCCGGCATAGGGCGGTGAATTCCGCACGGACAGCCTCGAGCCCCCCCGTCCAGTGTTCTTCTTCAAAAGGCCATGCCAGCCACACCGCGCTATGCGCTTCCCATTCAGCCGGCATGCGAAGTCGCAGCAGAGGCTCCGCCCTGATCATGAGGACATCTGTCTATGTCTCGTTTCAACTTGCAAGCGCGAGTCGATGCCCTTGTGTTGGTGACACTTGTTGTACCGGGTATGAGAAGTCGGGATGCATGCTGAGGCGGCATCGTGGAACCGGTAGCCTTCCGCGACAGATTCGTATGCAAATCGTCACTCACGGGACGGGACGGCGATGAATGCTGGCACGCACCCTGGGCGATTCATCGTCACGGGACGGTCGAGTTTGGTATGGGCCACGAGCCCGGTGTTGTATCAGCTCAAAGTGGACCTTAACCTGCATATGCATAGACGGTGCGCCGGCACTGTTCAGGAAAGCTGGGCTGAGCATCGCAAACGCGGCTGCGCGAAGACCCGCAGCGAACATGGAAACGCAAACGCGACACAGCAACGTAGTCAGCAACGGTATTCGCCTCCATCTAGCTGAAGCCGGTTCCGGTAAACCCGTGATCTTGCTGCACGGCTTCCCCGAGTTCTGGTACTCGTGGCGCTTTCACGTCACGGCCCTTGCGGAAGCGGGATTCCACGCCCTGGCTCCCGACATGCGCGGCTATAACCTCTCCGAGAAACCCCATGGAGTCGCAGCCTACGGTATCGACGAGCTCGTCGCCGACGTCGCAGGCTTGGTCGATTATTGCGGAAACAGACGGGCCCATCTGGTCGGTCACGATTGGGGTGGCATCGTTGCCTGGTACGCAGCCATGCGGCGGCCCGAACTATTCGACCGCCTCGTGGTATTGAATGCACCCCATCCCGGCGCCTACCTACGCGACCGCTTCAGCACCAAGCAATGGATTCAGTAGTGGTACGCAGTGTTTTTTCAGCTCCCCCGCCTTCCCGAGCTAATGCTCAGCGCAGGCAATTACAACTTCATCGCAAGGGCTTTCTCAACCCCCGCAACAGCTTCTTCAGCCTTCGGTCCAGCGGAGTTGGCGCTGTACAAGGAAGCCGCCGGACAGCCCGGTGCTTTGCAAGCGGCAATCAACTACTACCGTGCGCTCACACGCCCTGCGTTTCGCAGTGAGTTACGCCGCATCGAGCACATAAGCGCCCCGACACTGCTCATATGGGGAAAGAAGGACCACTACCTGAATATCAGCCTCACCCGGGGACTGGAGTCTTGGATAGACGATCTGCGTGTCGAATTGATCGACGACGTGGGCCACTGGGTGCAAACCGAGAGCCAGCAGCGGGTCAGTGAGTTGCTGATCGAATTCCTCGGAGGAAACTGCCGATGAGCAGGCCTGCCGTCGCAGACCCAAGGGAACCATTCACGAAGGCTCTAATGCTTGCTGCTACGACACTAACCCGAATTATTCATGAAACCTCTGCTACGAGCCTCAAGGGCACGTGAACGAGGCGCGGGAAGAGATCCGTGAACAATGTGCGCAAAGACGGGGGGACCTGCGTCGTTCCTGAAACCTCGTCACGAGACGACGGCAGATATTGCCATGGCTCGAACGAAATAGGCGGCTAAGAACTTGATTCCTCGAAGCCGGGAGCCTAGCTTGAATTTCTCATGGAAGTTCGTCGCGGGGCTAGCTAGCGTCGGCCAGCTCATGGCGAGCGCAGCGATAATTCCCGCAGGCGTAGTTGGTAGTTTAGTTTGTAGTTACAATACGCCGGAACGTCGAGGATCGAAGAGTGAGAGCCGCGAGCTTGCCGGCGAGCCGCTGTCGCCCTGGGTTGACGCGTGCCTGGCGGTCACCGTGGAACTCTTCATAGACAATCAATCTGAGAACCGAGTATGAAACATTTCACCCTGAGCCCCTTGCTGGCCACCTTGATCGTATGCACGATTCCGCTGGGTTCTACCGCACAAACAGCCGGCGGCGAAACGATGGGCCCACATCTCCCATCGGGCTTGAATTCCACGGCAAGCTCGCCTGCACCCGCTACAGAACCCCTCATTGCTGAATCTGCTGTAACGCCGAATTCCCCAGCCAATGCTGCCGGTCTGGCCGGGCAGGGTGCAGCCACCCACGGGCCGAACGGGGGCGCTTCACGCGGCCCATCTTCGGCCGTCCCTCACGCCGCTAGCGCAGCGGCGGACCGGAAGACCGAAGCTTCGGCGAGCCCGGCCATTGCGAATACCTCAGATAAATCCAACTCCGCCAATTCCGCAGCCGCGCAAGGCTCGCCGGCTCCGGCTTCCGCATCGAGCGGCTCCGCGTATCACGCAAAGGCTCCGGCCATGCGCCACGTTATCGTCATCGAGGGCATGACCTGTGCCGAGAGTTGCCCGCCCAAGGTCAGAAAAGCCTTGCTGAGCATCAAGGGAGTGCGCAGTGTCGAAGTGGACTTCAAGCACAAGACGGCGATCGTCATGACAGAGCAGGGCGCGGTACTAACCAAAGAGATCTGCGACAAGGCTTTCGGAAACGAGGGCTTCTTCGTTTCCTCTTTGTTCTCCCACCCAACCACCAACTAGAAACCTACCTGACCAGCTAGCTTCGATCGCCGTATCCACTTGAAACCATGGTGGTGCAGTTTCCGGTGCGAGAGCTGCGTTCTCAATGGGAACAGGTGCTTACGGCCAAGGTCCAGCGGACTCCTGACCTGCATTATCCGTACGGTCTCACCCACATTATTCATGGAACCTCTGCTACGAGCCTCAATCGCCAGCAATGAGCCCGTGTTCATTCGCTCGCCGCACTGACTCGCGGCTTCACGGATGCTTACCACTCTCGCAACGAGGTCTCATTGATAATGCAGGCTGGCCGTCAACAACAAAGGCCATCTAGCTTTCGAGTGGGAGTTTGCGCGTGATCCAAGCCAGCAGTAGCAAGCCGGGAACCGCCGCGCCGGTGGTAAGAATGAAGAAAGCCACCCAACTCATATTCTCGGCCAGCCAGCCCCCGGAAGACGACAGCCAAGTTCGCGCCGCCGACATCACCGAACTCAGCAAAGCATACTGGGTAGCCGTGTAGGAAACCGAACACAGACTGCTCAGATAAGCGACAAAGGCGGTAGTGCCCATACCGCTGGCCAAGTTCTCGATACCGATAGTCGCGACCAACATCGCATTGCTGTGTCCAGCGCCGGCTTGCACCGCAAACATCAGATTCGAAAACATCTGGAACAATCCGCAAATCCATAAACTGCGGACCATGCCCAAGGCTTTCATCATCGCTCCGCCGAGCAGCGACCCGGCGATAGTCGCAAAGAACCCGTAGGTCTTTACCACCGTTGCGATCTCGGTCTTGGTGAAATCAAGCTCGAGCAAGAAGGGATTGGTCATTACTCCGGCCAGGGCGTCGCCGAACTTGTAGAGCATCACAAAAGCCAGAATCGCAAGCCAACCGGGCCGCTGCATGAAATCGGCGAAAGGACACACCACGGCAGCATAAATCCACGCGGCAGCGGCGGCTCGCCGGCCCTGCAACTGTGGCCGGGCTGCCAGATACTCGCGAATCTCAGCGTCGACTTGCGCGCCCTCGGCATCTTCAACGCCCGCGGGTTCTGCCGAAGCCAAAGTCGTGAAGACACCGACGAGCACCAACGCGGCCATCACCGCGTAGACTTCGAACCAGCCCAACACCGTGGCCATGAATAAGGCACCGGCGCCGGACACCAGCATGGCCACGCGGTATCCGAGCACATAGGCCGCCGACCCTGCGGCATATTGCTCGGTATCGAGAATTTCAACGCGGTAAGCATCAACGACAATGTCCTGGCTGGCCGACCAGAACGCCGTCAACACCGCAAATAGGGCCGTCATCCACGCATTGCTTTCGGGATGGGTTGCGCCAAGGCCGAGTAGCGACAGCATCAAAGCCACCTGCGTGAACAACAGCCAACCACGACGACGGCCCAAAGCCGGGCAAAGCAGGGGCAGGCGCAGACGATCGATCAGCGGCGCCCACAAAAACTTGAGCGTGTAGGGTGTCGCGACCGAGGCGAAAAGACCGATCGCGCTCTTGCTGATGCCGGATTCGAAGAGCCAAAAGGTAAGGGTCGAGAAAGTAAGCGCGAGGGGAATGCCACTGGAAAAACCCAGCAATCCTATCCAAACGATACGGCGGTCACGGTATACGCCGAGCGCCTCGATCCAAGTTGTTAATGAAGCCAGCACCGCTACCACCGCTACGGCCACTGCCGAGGCTGCACATCGTATCGAGAAGCTAGAACCCGCCGCAGTGCCCTCCCGCAACGAAGCGCAGACTTGAAGCAAAATCGGATACGGGAATCCAGATCCCGTTAAAGCTTAGCCCGCCGTCAAGCCGAGGGGAACCGCCGAGACCAGCAAATGTCAATGCCGGCAAAACAGGCCGAAGCGCAGATCCGCGCCGGCGCCGACGATCCCGTGGCTTTTCCGAAGGGCAACCCGATGTCGCGATATCTCTGAGACAAGGTCGCCCCTCACATCGAAATCTTGGTGTCAACCGACAAGGGGCCCTACACCAGACGTCGCCGGCAATCGCTTCAGCTCTTCTTGTTGCCCCAGGTGTCCCAGTGAGTGACTTGATGGAGCGGAATGCGTTTAGCCGGCTTGAAAGTCTCGCCCGTGAAATATGCGACCGGCATCAACACCGCCTGAGTAATGTTGTCAGGTATGCCGAGGATTCCGGCGGCCTCTTTTTCGTAGAACAGATGAATCGTGGTCCAGGCGCTGCCCAACCCTCTGGCCCGCGCCGCGAGCATGAAAGACCAGGCAGCCGGCAGGATAGAACCGTAGGTAGATGCCTGCACGAACTGCGGCAGTTCTTCCACACGGCCTTCTATGCAAAAGATCACGTAGTAAGGCGCACGATGCATATTCTCAAGCAGATATATCGACGACTCGGTTACACGCGGTCGCTGCTGAGTGCGTAGATCTTCACTCGGCCGTTCCGGTTGCGGCATCTGTATATAAAGCTCTGCGCCACGGCGGTAGAGTTCGGCGATCTTGCGCTTTTTCTCCTCGTCGGAAACCACTAGAAAAGACCAGCCCTGCTGGTTCGACCCGGTCGGGGCCTGAATCGCGATTTCCAGGCACTCTTTTATCAACTCGGCATCGACAGGGCGGTCGAAGTCGAGCCGCTTACGGACGCTACGGGTGGTGGTAAGTAGTTCGTCTACGCTGGCAAGATCCATGGGGTTCTCCTGGGTTTGACGTGCATAATGTGGGTGTCGTGCGTGCCGCCCGTTATTCGCCGGCCTTCTCAATGAAACCGCCGCCTCACAACGGCAGCCGATTTTGATAGCAGTGAACGTCCGCAGCGACCAATCGTGGCGCAACTCAACGCTACAACCGTTTCGCAAGCAAGCTAAGGAGACCTCGGAAACACCGGCGATCACAGTAAACTGCATTATTCGTAAAAAGGGCAAGCCCGCCCGCGATCCGTGCAGCTCCTTGCGCCTCCCTACTGCCTTGCAAAAGACCGCCTACTCAACCCCATCCGAGCCCGGCGGCGTCTCGGCCTGCCCGGCTCCCGGGGGCAGGTACAGCGCCGGCGAATATGCTCCGATCTGTCGGCGCTTCCACCACTGCCCGTCCGCCTTGTATTCCTCAAGGCTGCTGAAGCGATAGTCGTAAAGCACCGCACGCACCATGCGTGGCCGGCGTCCGTTGAACGGATCTTGGGCGAAAAGTGAAAGCACCGCCGGGGAAGCCTCGAGTAAACGCCGCTGTAGCGCACTCAGCCAATGCTGGCTTCGATAATCGGCAGTCGCCGCGACCCACATTTGCCAATCTATACGTGGCTGGTGCGGTTGCACGAAAACCGGAGCACGCCCGGTATCGCCGGGTTTATAAGCAAACATGTAGGCTTTCCAGGTCTTCCCGTCCGCGCTGCCCTCGAGAATGATCTCACGACGGCGTTTTAGCACCGTCGTGAACAAACCGTAACCTGAAGTCAGATGAAAGGGACGCGACAACTCGACGAGCCCCAGCAATGGTGCCGGCATGCTTCGGTATCCGAGCCGTGACAGCGATTGCGTCAGTCCGTTGCTGATCAGCACTGCTGCCAGCAGGCCTGCTGCTATGTTGCCCACAGTCCAGACTGCAGACGCCCCATCTTCACGCTCGTCGTCGAATTCCCGCTCCTCATCGCCGTCTCCGTCTGCGTCATCACCCTCAAGCATCTGTATTATCTGGGGCTCCAGTCGCGGCTCGGGGTTCTCCACCCAACGAGGCTCCCACAAAATCTCCTTGCCCCGCTTGGCACGGACATCATCGGCGTAAGTCGAAGACGCCGGTTGGCCCGACTCCTCGCCGCCTTGCCCGCCATCGTCACCGCCTGCATCACTGGAATCTCGCGAGCCGTCCGCGGCCTCAGGATCGTCATCGCCTCCCTCCGTTACCTGCCCCCGCCGCTCCCACCATTGCGAGACCAGTGCCGCCCAGCGGCGACGGCGCCGCCGGCCGCTCAGATAATCCACGGCGCGATCATCCAGCAAGGTTACCGACAGGGTAAGAACCGCCGGGCCGAAGAAGGCTAGGTTGCCGAAGCCAAGAATGAGAATCTGGCAGGCCACGATGCAAAACCAGGCAATGAGGCGGGTTACACGCGGTCCGAAAACGAAGAGCGTGACTACTATCTGTGTCGCCACGGTAGCGGTAAGAGCCGTCTCGCTAAGCCAACCCGGCAACAGCCGAGCATACCAGCCCACCCAGCCGGGCAAAGGCTGGGTGGAAAAAAGGTAATCGAGTACGCTCAAGTCGGTCCAGGCCGGATCCACGCTCATCACCTGTCCCAGACCGATCGACAACAGCACGCGCAGCAGAAGCAAGCGTAGCAACCACAGGAACACACGGGGCACGCGACCGCTATCCTCACGCCCCCAACCGCCTGGAGCAAAGAAGACCGCCACGAAACCCATTTCCAGCAACAGCGCATCCCATTGATAATCGAGAAACACTTGACCGACGGTGACAAAGGACAGGTAGAGCAACCACAAGCCCACGCAGGCTGCGCGCCGAGCGTAACCGAAGAGGAGAAGCAGAGACAGCAGCACACCGCAGGCGCAGGCAAGGGTCAGGGCCCAATCGCCGGACCATAACCAGAACAAAGAAGGATAGGCGCGTAGCGCGGCAGCGCCGAAGCGCGAGGCCAGAGCCTGTAAGTGCCCGGCGATCGGCAAGATACCCGAGCTGCCGTAAAGCCCCTGCACTTGCACCCACAGTGAAGAGAACGCCGTGAGGTAAAGCAGGCCCAAACAACTAAGAAAAAACCGGCGTGTACGACGATACGTCAGTCCCGGCATCACTACAGATTCTGCGCAACCCGGCCCGGCAGCCCCCTCGGCGGTGTTTTCGCCCATTGGGGCATGATAGCGCATGCGGGTGGTCTTTATTAACCCGCATTATTCATGAAACCTCGTCGCGAGAGTCGCAAGCGCCCGTGAGATCGGCCCAAGCGCAGCGATGAGGCCCGCAGG
>JAJRWY010000161.1 GCA_024276575.1 Candidatus Binatota bacterium | reverse complement strand
TTTTGATTTCTTTTCCTCGGGGTACTAAGATGTTTCAGTTCCCCCGCTTACCTCCCCCAAGCCTATGTGTTCAGCAAGGGGGTACCTGGGCATTCCCCCAGGTGGGTTTCCCCATTCGGGCATCCTCGGATCGACACTTGATGACAGTTCCCCGAGGCTTATCGCAGCCATCCACGCCCTTCTTCGGCTCCGTGGCGCCTAGGCATCCACCGTACGCCCTTAGTAGCTTAATTCTTGTGTGAGCCGGCAGAATCAAAGATTCTCGCATTCTGTTCAGTTTTTAAGGTGCTAACCCCGGCAACCATCCGGTTGCCGACTCCAGCGATTGGCCGCTGATCGCTGCACACCAGTCCTCTGATACCCAGCGATCAATGGTCAATCCCCCTTCAGGGCACAAAAAAAGGCTTGGTATATCACTCAAGCCGCCCCCGACTCGTTGATATAACCTCTCGTTATCTATTCATCTGCGGAAACCCGTCACCCTTCATAAACCTATCCTTTTTCTCTACTGCCGCTCCCAGTATACTTCCTTCCCGCTTTTTTGTCAAGCGCCCCGCTCAAAACTTGGTGGAGATGATCGGATTCGAACCGACGACCTCCTCCGTGCAAGGGAGGCGCTCTCCCATCTGAGCTACATCCCCATACAGTGACCAACCGCCCATCCCCACGGCCAACTGCTGGTTGGGGTTCAGCCATTGGCTCACTGGTCACTGTCCAGATGGGCCTTTCTGGACTTGAACCAGAGACCTTTCCCTTATCAGAGGAATGCTCTTGCCGGCTGAGCTAAAGGCCCATAAAAAGCCTAAAGAGTGACATCGCACTCTTCCGCTCTGTCTCGGAAGCCTTTTAACAACTGAAGAGTGACAGAAAGGCCGTTCGCGTTCGGGAAAACACAGGCCCAAGAGCCTGTGATTGACCTTGGAGCTTGGACCGATCCCAATTTCTTTCTCACTGGAATCTGTCCTTTCTCCCTAGAAAGGAGGTGATCCAGCCGCAGCTTCCGCTACAGCTACCTTGTTACGACTTCGTCCCAGTCACCAGTCCCACCTTCGACGGCTGTCTCCTTGCGGTTGACCCACCGGCTTCAGGTGTTACCGGCTCCCATGACGTGACGGGCGGTGTGTACAAGGCCCGGGAACGTATTCACCGCAGTATGGCTGACCTGCGGTTACTAGCAACTCCAACTTCATGCAGGCGGGTTGCAGCCTGCAATCCGAACTGAGACCGGTTTTAGAGGATTAGCTCCGCCTCGCGGCTTGGCGACCCATTGTACCGGCCATTGTAGCGTGTGTGTAGCCCTGGATATAAAGGCCATGCGGACTTGACGTCGTCCCCACCTTCCTCCGGCGTTAAACCGGCAGTCCCGTTAGACACATGTAACTAACGGCAAGGGTTGCGCTCGTTGCGGGACTTAACCCAACACCTCACGGCACGAGCTGACGACAGCCATGCAGCACCTGTGCACGCTCCCCGAAGGGTCGTTCCGCTTTCGCTTCACTACTACGTGCATGTCAAACCCAGGTAAGGTTCTTCGCGTTGCATCGAATTAAACCACACGCTCCGCTGCTTGTGCGGGCCCCCGTCAATTCCTTTGAGTTTTAACCTTGCGGTCGTAGTCCCCAGGCGGCCAACTTATCGCGTTAGCTTCGGCACTGAGGGGGTCAATACCCCCAACACCTAGTTGGCATCGTTTACGGCGTGGACTACCGGGGTATCTAATCCCGTTCGCTACCCACGCTTTCGCGCCTCAGCGTCAGGTGCGGGCCAGGAAGCCGCCTTCGCCACTGGTGTTCCTCCCGATATCTACGCATTCCACCACTACACCGGGAATTCCACTTCCCTCTCCCGACCTCAAGTCCCGCAGTATCGAACGACCCCTCCCAGTTGAGCCAGGAGATTTCACGTCCGACTTACGGAACCGCCTGCGCGCGCTTTACGCCCAATAAATCTGGATAACGCTTGCCCCCTACGTTTTACCGCGGCTGCTGGCACGTAGTTAGCCGGGACTTATTCCTGAGGTACCGTCCTTCCTCGTCCCCCAGAAAAGGGTTTTACAACCCGAAGGCCTTCATCACCCACGCGGCGTTGCTGCGTCAGGCTTTCGCCCATTGCGCAATATTCCTCACTGCTGCCTCCCGTAGGAGTCTGGCCCGTGTGTCAGTGCCAGTGTGGCTGATCGTCCTCTCAGACCAGCTACCCGTCATCGCCTTGGTAGGCCATTACCCTACCAACTAGCTGATGGGCCGCAGGCCCCTCCCGAAGCGCCGGAGCTTTACTCGATCAACCGAATGATCGAGCACATGCGGTATTAGCCACCGTTTCCAGTGGTTATCCCCCACTTCGGGGTAGGTCACCAACGTGTTACTCACCCGTTCGCCACTAACCTATTCCGCGCTTTGGACTTCAGACGAATCATCCGTCCTCGGCATAGAATAGGCCCGTTCGACTTGCATGTGTTAGGCACGCCGCCAGCGTTCATCCTGAGCCAGGATCAAACTCTCCATAAAGTGTTTGACTATTTGGACCCAAACGCTCTCGTAACCTTTCTGTCACTCTTCAGTTGTTAAAGTGCCCCCAAAACGCGCGCTAGTATAGCACAGGTTTTGACGCTTGTCAAATGCAGCTTGCGGGCAAACAAAACGCCGACTTCTTCTCTAGCTCGTCGGCGGAGACACCAAGTCTATCAACCTGTTTCCCCTAAGTTGTAGCCCTGTTGTCTCCCTCCTCGATTGTTAGATCTTTTCGCCTCTCACAGCGAACGAGATCGATTGCCCACCTGCATTCGTGTTAAGGTGTTTCCAAAGCGCACAACAGTATAACACAGGTTCTGATGTTTGTCAAATGCGACTTGTGGGCAAACAAAACGCCGACTTCTTCTCTAGCTCGTCGGCGGAGACACCAAGTCTATCAACCTGTTTCCCCTAAGTTGTAGCCCTGTTGTCTCCCTCCTCACCTCGATTGTTAGATCTTTTCGCCTCTCACAGCGAACGAGATCGATTGCCCACTTGCACCCCTATTCTACCACAGCATGTTCAAGTTGTCAAGAGGCGTTGCGCATTTTTTAAGAAACTCGTGTTGGCACCACGCCCAATCAGGCAGCCGTCTCCACCCGGAACAACCCCTGATAATCGGCCACCCCCTCAAAGTGCTGCAACCATTCCCCGGCCAGCGCCGCCGTCATCCACACCGTCTCCAGCCGGGCATCGGCCACCTGGGCGGGGCCGCCCTCAGTGAAAGTGACTTGCACCGTGCCATCGCGCACCTCTACCTGAAAGACCTGATCCAGAAAGCGAATGGTGTAGAGCCCATCGTGCCACACCGGCACCTCGAAGCCGCCGGGGCCGTGCTCCGGCTTGGAGCCGCTGAGCAGGGAGGCGATCTGGTTGCCCCACGGATCGGTGACCGTCACGGCGATGTTGGCGCGGGGCATACGGCCGATGATGAGCCGCAGGCCGGGCTGGCGCAGCTCGGTGGCCGTCCACCCTTCGCCGGCAGCGGGAGGCGGGGGCGTCAGACGGGCGATGGTGAACAGGCCCCGGTAGTCGTCCTGGGCCTCGAAGTGGGCCAGCCATTGCTCGGCCAGGCCCAGCGTCATCCACTCGGTCACCAGCCGGGTATCGGCCGGCGCCGGGCCGACCGCCCCCTCCTCGAAGACGACGTGCACCCGCTCGTCGCCCACTTCCACTTCAAAAACCTGATCGAGGAAGCGGATGGTGTAGAGCCCATCGTGCCACAGGGGAGCCTCGAAGCCACCGGGGCCATGCTCCGGCTTGGAGCCGCTGAGCAGGGAAATGTTGTTGCCCCACGGATCGCTGATGGTCAGGTGAATGCCGGGGCGGGGGAGCGACCCGGTCAACAGGCGCAGCCCAGCCTGGCGGCTGACGTTCATCGTCCAGCCGGTGGTGGTGGGCACCACCAGATCGACCACGAGCGGCGAGGTGCTGTTGACCTCCAGATCCGTTTGCCGTACCGAGGTGCCGCGCACCTCCAGCTCGTAGCGGCCAAAGGCCAGACCGGCGAACTCGTACCAGCCATCGGCCCCGGTGCTGGTCTCCGCGCTCCACTCGCCGGAGCGCAGGACGAGCCGCAGGCC
>JAJRWY010000160.1 GCA_024276575.1 Candidatus Binatota bacterium | reverse complement strand
ACCACTACTTTGTCAGTCTTGCTATTTGTGCCCATGGTCCGTCTTGCTCCTTTTTGTATGGAAGGTTTCATACTGGCACTTTGATGCCTTTATAGGAGCGGGGCGGACCATCCCATTAAGTCGCGGCTTTCGACTTCTCTCGTGAGTACGGAGTTCTCGGCGTGTTGAATCGGGCTCAGCGGGCGTTTTCGTAGGGCGCCGTCCACTGCTCGATCAAACGCTCGAACTCCTCCATTTGGTCATCATCGAGGCCTTCGGGCTCGTAGTCCATCTGAAGCCAGCTGACGACGTGGAACTGGACCGTGTCGAGGGGCGTGGCGAGTTCCGCGTGAATTCTACGCGCCGCATCCTCGATGGAGAGGCGGGTGCCATCGGGCCACAGTATCCTTCGTTCACGCGCATCGACCGACGCCTTCTCCAGCGTATCAAAGACGTCGAAGCGGAGCTGCTCGGACCCGGAGATGGTCCAGAAAAAGTCGTCCCGTTCTTTCCCCATCCCGTGGCCTCCCGCACCGAATCAAGAATGGCAAGCCTCAGGTCGCCCTCGCGCCCGACACTTCTTTTCTATCGCGTGCTGCGCTTCATGGATAGCCGTGAGTACTCGATCCCCAAACTTACCCAGCGCTCGGTCAGCTTCTTGAGCTTGTTGTAGTCGCGAATCTCGCGACGCACCTGCACGAGGCACTCGGAGCGAACGTAGTCGGTCTTGCTCTGCATGCGATGCGTATAGCTGACCTGGTAGTAGTCCCCGGTCTGCTTGTTGGGATCTTTGTACTGGCGGGTAAGCGACCCGGGACGCACAACGCCGATCTGCGCCACCTGAGCCTTGATCGCCTCGATTTCCTTTTCGATTTTCGCGAGTCGCCGTGTATTCATGCTCCGAGCATAGCATATATATGCTATGCTCGGGAACCACAGGAGGTGAATATGCGGTTGTGGAGTCTTTGGTGGTCCGTTCTTTGGCAGCTACGCCCGGCTTGCTCTCGCCTGCGAAGCTTTCTTTGGTTTGCCGTGTGCGTTGCGGGAATGACCGTGAGAACCGATTCGCTCGGGGGCACCAGCACCATACGAGCACTCGGCTTGAGCCAGAAGCACTACTCGAGTCTTCTGGATTCCTTCCACAGCTCGGCCATCAAGATTGAGGCCATGACCAGGCTGTGGGTCCAGGTCGTGCTGCGCTACTTTCCGGGCACCTTGCGCGTGGGCGGGCGACTCGTCCTTGTTGGCGACGGCATAAAAATCCCCAAGCGGGGCCGCAAAATGCCCGGTGTCAAGCTGCTCCACCAAGAGTCGGACTGCAACACCAAGCCCGACTTCATCATGGGCCATTCCTTCCAAGCCGTCGCCGTACTCGTCTGTGCAGCCAAGAGCGTGTTTGCTGTGCCGCTGGCCAGTCGCATCCATGAGGGGATCGTCCTGTCCAATCGAGACCGGCGAACCCTGCTCGACAAGATGGTGCTCTTGCTCGACTCCCTATGCATTCAAGAGCGCTTCTACTTCGTCGCCGACGCCTACTATGCCAACCGCAAGCTCATCAGCGGCCTGCTCGATGGCGGCAACCATCTGGTTACACGTGCCAGGATCAACGCGGTCGCCTACCACAGCGAGCCCGTGCCCCGCGTGCGAAAACGCGGGCGCCAGAAAAAGTACGGCAAGAAAGTGTCCCTGCGATCCCTGTTTAGCGACAAAGCAGCCATCGCGGCGGCCAAGAGCCCCGTCTACGGCGAGCGCAACGTTACGCTGCGCTTTCGTTGCCTGGACCTGTTGTGGAAACCCGTCGGGATCCCTGTCCGCTTCGTCCTCGTCGATCACCCGAGCAGGGGCAAGTGCATCTTGATGTCGACCGACCTGTCTTTGGATCCGCTCGAAATCATCCGGCTGTACGGCCTGCGCTTCAAAATCGAACTCTCTTTCAAGCAAGCCGTGCGCACGCTCGGCATCTACGCCTACCACTTCTGGATGCGCGACATGAAGCCACTTCGGCGACGAAACGGAAACCAGTACCTACATCGCGAATCGCAACGCTACCGCGACGACGTCAAACGAAAGCTGGATGCCTACCACCGCTTCGTTCATGCGGGCATCGTTGCTCAGGGAATATTGCAGTATCTCTCTTGCGCATTTCCTGAGCTTGTATGGGGCTGCTTCGGATCCTGGATTCGGACCGTACGACCCGGAATCCCGCCCTCGGAAATGGTCGTCGCCGTCGCACTCAAAAACACGCTCCCGGATTTTCTCTTGACTGGCTCCAACACCGTCATCCTCGCGAAATTCATCACCGAAAAACTCGACACCAGTAGATACGAGGGCTTTCGACTTACTGGTTAGACGAAAACTCCGTACTCACGAGTACGGGGATCTGCTCGACGTGGCGGTACTAGGCCTAGAATAAGCGATTAGCGAGGCGGTTGCTGCATACTTGGCGGTGCAACCGTGTCGCGGGTCGGCTTGTAGAGGCAGCGCGCCCTTCGGATGCATTGCGCGCGCTGCATGGCCTGGGCGAGAGGGTGGATCGAGGTGTGT
>JAJRWY010000159.1 GCA_024276575.1 Candidatus Binatota bacterium | reverse complement strand
GTGCCGGGTGTATCCGACGTGCTGGGCGCAACTCTCGTGCCGGCCGTAGCGCTAACGTTGTCAGCAGACGCGGTCGATTCATCGCCGCTGCCCGCTTCGATCGAACTCGGTGTATGCGTTGCACGTCGTCTTGGTAGCGCTCGAATGCGCGAAGGCACGTCGGGTTTGGGGGCGATCTCGGCCAGCAGGACTTCGATCTCACGAGAACTCTTGTGTTTGGCCCGCGCGAGCAAGTCTCGGTGATTGTCGTCGCTCAAGTGCCTGGCCAATTGCTGTATCGCGCTCAGGTGTAGCTCGCCGCGGGCCACCATCTCGAAGATCAGCGGAAAGCGGCGTGCCGTCCTTGCGGCCCAGATGCGCTTTGCGGTCACGGCTTCGGACATATGAAAACGCTTCACGCAAAACGCGAACATCGACGGGCAGGCATGTGCTGCCCACAGCTTGCGCTGATCGATCTCGGCGATGACGGCCAGCATCTCGGCGGTGCAACGCCGGTCACGACGGACCAAATCGCCGAAACGGTGCAGGAGTTGAGGATGCGACAAGGCTGCAAGGGTAGTGTTCGAGGTAGTATTCGACTTCATGGCGGGGACTATACCATGGGTTTTTTCGTACCCGCCGCGCGCACGCTCAGGCCGGTGATGAAATCGCCCGCAGGACTTCACGGAGACGTCGCTGCGCTACGTTCAGCGCTCCGAGGCGAAAACCCGGGAAGGAGTAGACGATCGTGGCGCAGATGCCAGCAGGTGCAGTCGTAAAACCAGTCAATAACAATCGTTGTATCTTCGCACATCATTCACGCGCCGCACGGCATGCTCGCAGTCTACCCGGTGGACATTCCGCATGGCATGTGGCCGTCGCCCGGCGAACATTCCGCACGGCATGTTGCTCGTTCGCGAAGGTGCTGGAGCACTCGGGGTTCGCGCAAGAAAAGCGCTGAGCCGTTTTGAATAGATGGGCTGGGATCACTGGGTTAGCGGGCGGTGCAGTCCCGAACCGGGACGCGGCGACACGGTGCATGTCCAGTTTTCAGTTTGTATGTTATCAGACGCTGGACTCTAGATCCGTGTACCCAGTTGCTTGCCTTATCCTCATCTGCATGAAGTCTTGAAACACCTCTTGCCCTGCTTGGCAGCCGTCAAACGGTTGCTGAAGGACCTCGTGGGTTCCTATGGTACAACGGCGCCGCCGGAGAGGGCACCCTCGTGAGACGCTCCCAGGATCGCTACGAAATGTCCTCGATTACCTGAACGAATCGCCCGGAGTACTCCTAGCGGCCGAGTGGTATATGCGTGCCTTCCTCACACAAGACATTGACTACCGGATGCTTGCGACTGCGATCAGTTCGCGCCCAGAGCAGCTAGAGGCCATATTCTTGACCGCCATACTCATCCCACGGTCAGGCTCGCCGGGCACGCTTTATTCTCGCCAACGAATCTGTCAGGCGCTCCCGGCGAAGGCCGGAACCTGGGAACGCGGCTGCTACGGCGGCGTATTGGCGCAGGACCCGGTCGGTGGTGTCAATGTCACGAAGCCAAACCATCTTGCAGTAGGTAGAAGGGAATAGATATATTGTGAGAGTTGCCTCTCGCTACAAATTTCAGTCGCGGCAAATCGTCGGTCGAATCACGTTGATACGGAGGGGGCCTCCTTGGTTTCACAGTGGGGTTCGTAGTTGGCCGCGCCCTACGTATTTAGAACCGCCGTGCAAGCGGTCAAGCGAGCTGGTACCGGCGACACCGCGCCCGCCGAACAACACCGAACAACAGGGAGCATTTTCCATGAGTTTCCAGGTTCTTCCAAAGTCCGCGTTGCGGCTGCCGTTCCTTTTCCTTTGGCTGCTGCTGCTTCATCCCTGCACGGTAGCGGCCGCCACTTATTACGTAGACCCTGGCGGCAACGACGCCAACGCCGGCACGTTGGCCTCTCCCTGGAGCACCGTTCAGAAGGCTGCGGACACCGTCGTTGCCGGCGATACCGTCTATGTGCAAGCGGGAACTTACGACGAGCGGGCGACAATCACGGCGTCGGGAACTACATCATCGCCGATCTTTTTCGAAGCGCTGGGAACGGCTGAAATAAACGGCTTCGTGCTCGACGGCGACTATATACAGGTCCGTGGATTCACCGTCCGGGTCATCTCCTGCGCAATCGCAGGCCAAGGTTTTGCCCACGGGATCGATGTAACGGGAAGCAGTAGCAACTTTGTGATCGAGAACAACCGTATCATTCAAATGATCGACGGCGGCCTGCATACCGCACCGATGACCTCTGCGGGGATCATAAGAAACAACTACTTCGAGGAAAACGCGCAGACCAATCTAGACATTCACGGATCGGGGCATCTCGTAGAAAACAACGAAGTCAACGGCGCAATCCTCAAACACCCCGTATGTTCGAGCGGCAATGACGACGCCAATGCCATTACAGTATTCGGTACCGGCCACATCTTCCGGAACAACTACATCCATGATTTGCGCTACGGGCCTTATACCGGCAAAGCTCACATAGACTGCTTCCAGACTTTCGGTGGTTGGCAAGCCGGTGATCCTGCGAGGAACACCGCGCTGTTGTTCGAACACAACTACTGCGACGTACTCACCTATCAGACCGCGGATGAAGCCGGCGCCGGGTTCACCATGGAAGACACAAGCAGTACCGACGCATCGTATGCCAACGGAATCATCATCCGCAACAACCTGATCTTTGCACCCGGTTGTTCTAGTGGGCAGGAGAACACCTCTTGGGTCAGTTTCGTGCAGAACACCTGCGTAACCACACCCGCATGGGGTGCAGATCCTCAGCTTCCGGGGATGGACTACTGGCCGCCTCCGTCTTATGACAACCACCACTACCTGATTCAAAACATATCTTCTACAATTTCGTTGACCCCGTCTACATCAACACCCAACTCGCCAACAGCGCCACGGTGACCCACGGGTTCAACCTCGCTTTCCATCCGGCGCAGGCTCCCGGATCTACTGCTTTTAGCTGCGGCCAGAACGGGGATTTGTGTGCGGACCCACTGTTCGTGTTCGAAACCCCCGATTACGTGAGCGGCGACTACAAGCTGCAGGCCCTCTCGCCGGCAATCGACGCAGGAGCAGCGCTCAGCAGCGTAAATGATGATTTTGACGGGAACCTACGACCCGAGGACGGTGGCTGGGATATCGGAGCATACGAGACAGCCACCGGTCCCCGAGCACCGAAGGCCAACTTCGTGGCGATTCCCCGCGAAGGGATCGCCACCCTCCCGGTGGATTTCACCAATACGTCCAGCGGTGTACCGTCCTCATGGTTGTGGGACTTCGGAGACGGGGGTACGTCTACTCTACAGCACCCGACCCACGCCTACGTGCAGGCCGGGACTCATACCGTAAGCTTGACTGTGTCCAACAGCCTAGGACAAGACACCGAAACCAAGACCGGCCATATCCTGGTTCGCGCCGCCTGCGCCACAGCACCGGCCGGCACTTGCGATGCCGCCACGAAAAGTAAGTTGGGTCTCAAGAATCGGTCCCCCGACAAGAAGGATAATCTGACCTGGAAGTTTGCGGGTGGGTCCTTGGCTACGACGCAGGCGGATTTCGCCGACCCCACCGTGGCCACGGGTTACCGGCTTTGCCTCTATGACGGAAGCGGGCTGAGAGCCCAAGCTTCCGTCGCCGCCAGTGCGGGTTTGTGGTCATCCGCCGGTTCCTCCGGTTACAAGTACAAGGATCGTGGGGGAGCGGAGTTCGGCATCACCGGCATTAAACTAAAAAGCGGCGCTCCCGGCAAAACGAAGATCAAGGTCAAGGGTAAGGGAACCGTTTTGCCGGATCCGCTCGACACCACGGCACTATCGGGAACGGTCACAGTGCAGCTTGTCAATGAAAACAGCGATGCATGTTGGGAGGCCGTCTACGGCAGCGCCTTGCGAAGCGACACGAGTAGCTACAAAGCCCGTATCCCGTAAGCGATAGCCGGGTACCGGTGGGTTCGCGCCGATGCCCCTCGATGCCCTACGCATTGCTATGGGCTATGGCTCGCCCGGAGCGAAACGGGTCTCGCACTGTAAACCTGCGAGAGCTTTGACCCCAAATCCCCGTAATCCTAATCTGCACCCATGGCTTCTCTCCGCCTCGGCATAATCGGCGCCGGCCGCCACGGAAGCCGCTACGCACACCACGCCGCCAAAGACCTCGAGGGTCTTCGCTTGAGCGCCATCTGTCGCCGCGACCGGCGCTCAGGCGGAGCTTTGGCCGCGGAACTCGGTTGCGATTTCACCGGCGACGCTTTCGAATTGATCGCCCGCGAGGATGTCGACGCCGTAGCGTTGGTCACGGTTCCCGACCTGCTCGAGGGCTTCATCGAGGCGGTGGCCGGACACGGCAAAGCCTTACTGGTCGAAAAACCGGTGGCCCAGGACCTAGCGAGCGCGCTCCGCATTGCCGACATTATCGACAAATCCGGTATCTATTGCTTGGCTGGCCACACTTTACGTTTCAACGCGGTCTGCAAACGCATACGCGAACATATCGCGGAACTCGGGCGCATTGATTCTCTGTCGTTCAGCCAGGCTTTTCCGCCGCAGTTGCAACTCGCGTGGCTCGACCGGCCCGAACGCTCCGGCGGCGGCAATATCCTTCACACGGGGGTCCATTGCTTCGATCTAATCAATTTTTTCACCGGCATGGTTCCCGGCACCGCCTTCTGCCGTGCCCGCAGCATCTATACTCGACGCACCGAGGACTGTTTCAGCGCCGAGTTCACGTTTGAAGACAGCCAGGCTTTGGCCCACGTCACTTGTGCTCGTACGACTTCGAGCCGTAACGGACTGATGGAGATCGTAGGAGAGCACGGGCAGTTGGTCGGTGATCACGTTCACAACACGCTGTACCGGATCGGGAAAGGCGGACGCGAACAGCTCGATCCGGGAGATCCCCAAATGACCGTTCTCGAGGCCCTGCGTTGTTTGCGCGACGAAGTGGCGGAGGGCCGAAGCCCCTCGATAAAGTACCGCGACGGGCTGGCGGCCGTCGCGGTGGCAGACGCTTGTTACCGCTCCGTGAAGTCCGAGAGACCCGAAAAAGTAGTACTGCCGTACTGACACCGTAGTACCCCGCCAGCCCGCAGGTGGGGTACACTGATTTTTTCCTGGAATAATCGCCACGTATCACTGGCGACAGTAACGTTTTCGTAGTATATTCGCCCTTGAAGGCACGGTTGCTCCCCAGCTCGCACAGCCGTGCTACCCCGACCGACCGACCGCGAGCTGAGAGCACGGTTTAGGCGCGGCCTAGTTCGCAAGAGCAGCCAGCTCAACGAACGAGCCGCGCCTGGAGCCGCGCTCGAAAGCGATTATCGGAATCAGCTGCTGCGCTTCTACCTTCCTCGCAGTAGAAGCTTACAGACAGTCGAACTCTGTCGTGCGGTCGTGACGTTCTCGATCCTGGGCACTCACGCACAGGTCCTTACTGCAGGCTATTATTGCCACCGTGGCGAGCTTTCACGGAAAATGTCGGCTAGTATCTGCGGGTTATGTCTGCACCCCGCCGCGTTACCTTGCTGAGCCACGGGCCCAACTGCCTCGACGGACTTACCTGTGCCGTCGTGGCGGCCCGTTATTTCGCCGATCGCCGTTTCGAAGCGATGTTCGTCTCCAATCGCGGAATTGACGAGAAGATTCAGGGGTTTAGCCCTCGGCACCCGGAACACGAAGAGCTTTGGATAACCGATATATCCTGGCAAGAATCCGAGACCAGCAAACATCTCAACGCTTTGGCCGCCCGGGGTCTGGAATTGTACTGGGTGGATCATCACAAATCGGCGATCGAGGCACGGGAGCGAGGCGCCCTGGCAGTAGACTTCACCGACTACGTGCTCGATGACAGCTACGCTGCCAGCCGCCTTCTCTACAATTATCTGTGTGAACGCACAGCCTCGCAGGGGCTATCACGGCCGGGTCTGCTGGCGCTCGCCAACCTAGTCCGCCTCGCCGACGACGTCGACCGTTGGTTATTGGAAGTCGAGGGCTCCCGGGAGCTTGCCTTGACCGTTCGGGCGATGTCGCAAGAAGACGCCTACCGCGCCTTGCTGGCCATCGATTCCAATATAACCTACGGACCCGAGCTGGAGCGGGCGAGGAAACGGGTAGCGGCCGGGCTCGAAGCCACTTTTCGCTGCGCGGACGCCACGCGTAGCGTGGTCGAACTGCCGTCTTTGGGCCTCACCGTGGTGTCGGCCGAGTGCGAAGGCTACACCGGCGAAGTGGCCGAACGCTGGCGTGCCGAATACCCACGTGCAGTATTCGCACTTTACGATCGCTTGAGTGACGCCGTCAGCTTCCGCCGCGGCGAGAACTGCGATGTCGACCTCTCGCGCTTGGCCGCTCATTTCGGCGGAGGTGGACACGAAGCGGCGGCGGGTTGCGAATCGCCGGTGCCACCGGAGAATCGTCCGGCTCGAATAGCCGCGTTGATTGCTGATACCCTTAGCCTGCATTATTCATGAAACTTCGCGCAAGAGCCCCAAGCGCTCATGAAACCGGCCGGATGGTCTCACGCGTAGGCGTAGTGGCACTAGGTAGCGGGCAGGTCCGTGAGTCGGCGAACGGAGAACGGGCCGGAATTGCGAGCGCTCGAGACTCGTAGCAGAGGTTTCATTGATATTGATAACGCAGGTTAGCCGGGGCGTCTGAATATGACCGTAGAGCTTGAAGACCTCGCCACCGAGTATGGGGAGCCCAGAAAACTCGTCTACCCTCTGGCATCGATAGACTTTCCCCCCGTGCGGGTACGAAAGCTCGGCGAAGTTTGCATGGCGATACGGCGGCCCAACGGGCGTTTCCTGCTACAGACCAAGGAGAGTTACCCGCAGTCGGTGCTGCGCTTGCCCTCCGGGGGCATCGAGAACGGCGAATCGGTATACGCCGCACTGATGCGTGAGACCTGGGAAGAGACCAACTTGACGGTCACGATTGATCGTTTCGTGGCTCAGATATCTTACGAGACCCCAAACGCGAAAGCCGAGTTCATCAGCTATTTGTTTTGCCTGCGTGAGATCGGCGGCCGACTCTCGAGCAACGATCCCTCGGAAAGGATCTCGGAGTGGGCCGAGGTCGAACCGGGCGAGTTGCTCGACCGTGCCGCATCGCTGCGAAACATGACTTCATCGTGGGGGAACTGGGGAATGTTTCGGGCCGCAGCGCTGGAAGTCCTCGCCGCCCACTGCATAGAAACCTAGCCTGAAAGAATCGATGGGCGCTCCTACTTGCACACACCTCGCGATCTTTGCGCGCGACATCAGCCGTTCGGTCGCCTTTTACCGGCGCTACGCCGGCCTGCTCGAGGTTCACCGCCGCGTGGACGACGGCGTCACCGTGGTGTGGATGGGCGAGGAGGGCCGGGACGACGCGTTCGTCATCGTCATCATCGAAGCCGAACACCACGATGCGGTGGAACCGGGACCCCTAGCCCACATCGGCTACGCCGTGGAGTCGCGCGAGAAAGTGGACGAGATCGCCGCGATGGCGGCCAGGGAAGGCTTGGGTCCGATACAGGGCCCCCTCGATGCCGGCCCCATCGTTGGTTATCTTTGTATCTTCAACGATCCCGACGGCAACGCGGTGGAGTTCTCCCACGGGCAAGCCTTGGGCCCCTACGCCTGAGCAAACCCCTGCCGGCCCGGGCTTTCATCCATGCTGAAGCGAAGCCGCAACGATACTGAGAATCGCGCCTCGCCTTTTCCTCGAACTTCGCCGGGGCAGAAAGCGCCCGGGAGCCGCCTCAGATCACTCCCTCGCGTCTTAGTTCTTCGAGTGCACCATCGCCTAATCCGAGTTCGCCGTAGACTTCCTCGTTGTCGGCGCCCAGGGCCGGCGCAGCTTTTACTTCTACTCCCTCGTCGTTGCCCATCTTGATCGGCGATCCGGGGACCGTGACTTCGCCTCTTTGGTAGTGCGTGACCGGAGCGAGCATCCCACGCTCCGCCAAATGCGGATCGGCAAACAAGTCCACGGAATCGAGTACCGCGCCGCAAGGCACCCCGGCTTCGCCGAGCAAGCACATGACTTCGTGCTTGTCGTGCTGCAAGGTCCACGATTCGATCATCGAACCGACTTCATCCCAGTGGTTGTTGCGCTCACGTTGATCCTCGAAGCGCTCATCACCGATCAGGTCTTCACGCCCGATCACTTTGAGTAAAGCGTGCCACATTCTCACGGTGGTAAGCATCACGTAGACGTAGTCGTTGAGGCCGCCGCCCTTGCAGGGGTAGAGATCGCTCGGCGACACCAAACCCAAGCGGTTGCCGAAACGCATCGCCGGCGCGCCGCCGGTCAGGTAGTGCCCGATCAGAGCCGTGCGCATCAGGCTAAACATCGCGTCCTGCATGGACACTTCCACATACTGCCCGCGACCGCTGCGCTGCTTTTCGATATAGGCCCCCAACACCGCCATGCCCAGATACACACCGCTCCCGCTGTCGCCGATGGTAACTCCCGGTTTTAGCGGAGGCGCATCGGGTGTCCCGTTGACCGAGAAAATCCCGCCGGTGGCCTGCGCTATCATGTCGAAACTCTTGTAGCCGGAGTACGGGCCCCAAGAACCGAAACCCTTTATGGAGGCATGGATGATATCCGGCTTTATCGCTTTGAGAGACTCATAGCCCAGCCCCAACGATTCGAGCACGCCTTTGGCATAGTTCTCGGTGACGACGTCGGCACTCTTCAACAGCCGTGCGAACAACTCGCGCCCGCGCTCGGACTTCAAATCGAGAGTGACCGACTTCTTGTTCGAATTGAACAACAAGAAATAGTAGCCATCCACACCGGGGCTTTCCGCAAGCATCGCCCGCCCGGGTTCGCCTCCCGGGGGCTCGACCTTGATGATATCGGCACCCATCCACGCGAGCAGTTGCGTACACGAGGTTCCCGCCTCCCATTGCGTAAGATCGATGATGCGTATTCCGTCGAGTGCGGCCACGTGAGCTATGCCTCCGTAGGTGCGCCGCAAGCGCGGCTCACCTTTACACGGCGCGGCCGGAGAAAACCCGGGGCCTGGAGCTACCGGTGTTGCTCGCGGAAGCTCCACCGGGACTTATCACCGGCAACGCAGGTTAGTGTCTGATGATAGCCGGGAGGTCTACGCGGTCGAGCACCGACAAGTCATGTCCCGGTATCACGATCAAAGACGGTTCCAGGCTCGCGAACTTCTTGATCCGCCATACCTGCTCCCACCACAGTTTCATATCGTAGGCATCGATCGGGGGTGCGGCAAAACGCCAACTTTCTTCCATCCAAGCGGCGTCGCCGGTTAGCAGGACCGGAGCGCCCGGCGTCTTTACTATGAGCCCCTGTGAACCGGCCGTGTGTCCAGCTAAATCGACAGCAATGATGCTGTCGTCGCCGAACAAGTCGTAGTGGGATATGAAAGTCGCATAGGGTTCCCCGCTACCATAGTCGATCTCATGCCAGTTCTCGACTTCGTCGTACTCGCCTTCGACAAAAAAACTACCGGTCAACAAATCACGCCCGGCCGCGTCTTTCTCGCGATCGGCAACGATGACGGTGGCGGCCGGAAAACTCTCGAGCGACCCGGTGTGATCAAAGTGCATGTGGGAAAGCACCACCGTCTTGACCGAATCTGGATCCAGTGAGGCCTCGCGCATCTGTTCCGGCAATTCGCGCCCTTCTTCTTTGTCGATTAGATCGAGCTGGCCGATCAACCATCCCAAGTACAAGTCGGGTTGAGTGCGGGCCAGATCGTTCAAGCCGGTATCAAACACGATGAGTCCATGCTTGGGATGTTCGATAACGAAAGCCGGTACGTCCAAGTCCACAATGGTGGCCCAACTACCGCCTTTATAAACAGCCGCAGCCGGCATCCGCATACGCCCGGTATTGAAAACATGGATGACAATTCCGTCCACTCCCTTGTAGGGAGTAGACCAAGAGTACAAGACCGGTTCGATGCGCGGGATCCGCATCGGATCCGAACAGGCGCTGAGCAAGAGCAAAGAGCAAAGCAAAACAAAAACGGCGGCGCTCGACAAAATACCGGAGGCAGCGCCGGAAACCCTTTCGCAGCCACCGGCGTGTGCGATGTAGCGGCCGGACCCGCCACGACGCGTTGGCATAGCCAGTGCGCAGCATAGACGTACACGCTTGGAAAGCCGGAAACTAGCCCGCATTATTCGTGAAACCTCGTCGCGAAAGTCGCAAGCGCCCGTGAGATCGGCCCAAGCGCAGCGATGAGGCCCGCAGGCGTACTAACAGTACGTCGAGGGCCGAAAAGCGAGCACGGGCCGAGATTGCGGGCGAT
>JAJRWY010000158.1 GCA_024276575.1 Candidatus Binatota bacterium | reverse complement strand
CGGGGCGGCCGGTAGGCTTTGAGCATCATCGTACTCAGCATATGCACCACCAGCGACATGATCATCAGATGGGCGCTCCAGCAATGCACCGAACGGATCAACCAACCGAAGGGAACCTTCGTAGTAATGTAATGAATGCTCTCGTAGGAAGTGTTGGCGCCGGGCTGGTAATACATCAACAGCAGAATCCCAGTGAGAATCTGCACCATGAAAAAGAACAAGGTGGCCCCACCGAGATAATACCAAACCATCGAATGTGCACCGATGGGGACTTCCTTGTGGGCGAGAAAGTCGAGAAGAGCAGAGACTCCGTAACGCTCGTCGAGCCACCCCATCAGGCCTGATTGCTTGCTCTGCGCAGTGCTCATGCCGTTTTCTCCCCGACCGTGATGCTGCCATCGTCGGCCAGATTTACCGCATACTTGGGAAGAGGTCTCGGCGGCGGGCCCGAAAGGATGCGTCCGTTGATATCAAAGCGGCCGTTATGGCAGGCGCACCAAATCAAAGACTCACCGGGCATGTACTGCACCGTGCATCCCTCATGAGTGCAGCGCGCCTGTAAAGCTCGCACGTTATTGTCACCGTCTCGAAACACCATCACGCGTTGCCCCGCAATCGGTATGATGACGAACTGGTTCTCGTCGAGAGTGGCGATGTCCTCGTCACTCAGACGCGTCGGACCCGAAGGCCCGGACTGCTGCAAAGGGGTAAGATAACGTATAACCGGATACAGGACTGTTCCGAGCGACCCGGCCGCCGCACCACCGAGTAAGATGTCCAGAAACCCGCGCCGAGTATGCTTGCCTGTGCTTTCTTGAGACATGGACTGCCCTCCAGCGACGGCAACTCGTAGGCTAGCGACGAACTACCGCCACCCCATCCCGACGACCTCCCACTACGGAAAGTCCGACATCATTAAGATGTACGCGCCGTCCCGGCGATCGGATGCCCCGTACTTTAATACGGAACTGATTTGTCGCCGCAGCCATCTACGGCGCCCGCTAGGGACGGGCGCCGTAGTTTCAACCGTGGCTTACTTAAGAAAGTACTCTCAGAACGCCAGCGCGTGATCGGCCAGGGCCGCGATTTCCTCTGCAGAGAGTTTCTCCTTGTAGGACTTCATCTTCGGCTTTCCGGTTTCCTCGTTCACGATTCCTTCGGTGATAAGCTTTATGACCGCGTCTTTGTTCAGCTCGGCTTTCACGGCTGCGTCGCTCAGATCCTTCACACCCATCTTCGCGCCGGCCTTGGTATCACCCTTGCCGGTCTTGCCGTGACAAGCCGCGCAGTTCTTGCTCCACAACTTGTTGACGTCGATGTCCGCCGAGGCCACCGAAGCCACGGAAACGCCGAAGGCCACCACAACCGCTATCGCTATGATCTTTACCGCTTTGTTCATCTGTCTACGTCCTCCTAGAACGTGTATTGGACTCAGCCGTCGACCCACCCGAATTACGTCATTCGACTTGTTTAGATGACGCCGGGCGAGCGTCTTGCCGTTGCAGCGGTAGCTATCGAATTCATCACCGAGGGGTCGAATCCCGGCAGCACACCGCCTGCTCCCGGCTCATCTACCCGCACGGCACTGCTGTTGCCACGTCAGGCGGCAAAAAAGTACCAGCGGACAGAAGAACCGGACGCCAGTAACATAAGCACAATTACTTCTGAACATGCGCTTTGTTAAGCATGTCAACTTTAAGAGGGCTCCCAGTGAAAAGTCAACACGCTTACGCTCTTTCGCGAAAAATGATGACAAGGAGCAAAACGTAGCACCCGGGCCACGCCACAGGCTGTAGCGAATGCTAGGGAGCCACCCCTGTACCCCCTACATGTCAGCATTGAGCCCTCGACGAGATAAAATGGTCGGAGATCGGACCGGCCTACCGGGAGCAGCCGGATGCCCCGGCAAACCAAAGAAAGCGGGCCGCCGATTACTCGACGACCCGCTCCTTTCCTCAACCCCCGGCGACCCGCGCTGAACCGCGCCACGCTGGGGATCTATCTCTCGCCGACCCTGATGACCGCCTAAGGGCCGCAGGCCACTCCGCCGGAACCGGTGTCACAAGGACACGCGGTAACTGCACATGAAACCGTCGTGCCATCGGCATTGTACGGTCCCTTGGGCAAAGGCGGATCCGGGAATGGATCGAGACGGCAGTACGCATCGAGGCCCGGACAATCGGCATTGGTACTGCAAGCCAAGCCCTCGTTGCTACCCTTCTGGCAGGCGTTCACGGGATCGCAACCGCCACCGGCCGCGCAGTCGACGCTGGCCCATGACGGATCATCGTTCAGCATCTGCTGCACCCACTCGAGATAACTCACCGGAACCGAAGTCTTGTTCACGTAGAAGTTGTCGAGCTGTCCGCCGCCGTGAGAGGTACCCGAAGCGACATAAGAGTGGAAGTTGCCCGGGGTCGCGGCTTCTACCGAGGACGCAAACTCGCGCATGCAATTGCTCCACTCACAAGTCTCGAGCCACCACTGCGCCCAGATGGAAGCGTTGGCAATCGCGCCCGGGTTTTTCATGACGTTGTAGAAAGCGGCTTGTCCTCCACCGGTACCGTCGTAAGCGGTCTGGTAGGAACCGAAACGCGCGTTCGGAAAGGCCTTGGCCATCTCGGTTATCGCGTGGGGAGTATTGAAAGTAGCGACATTGGTGTCCATTGACGGGATGAACGGCGGGGCGGTGAAGTTCCAGTTGACGAAAGAGTTCTGGAACCATTCACGCGTAACCACGCCGATCCCGGCATCGCCCACCACCGAGAAGTCGGACTGAGGATACACATCGTTCATGTAGTAAACCGAGTTGAACAACGCCCCGTAAGACCCTGCGCTGATGCCGGTCACAAAAACCTTGCCGGGGTCCAGGAAGTGTTCCCGCGCGAACTTCTCCACAACTTTCGCGTTGGCCCGGCCCACATGATAAATCGTCGCCGTGTCCGGGAAATACGTAACCCTGTTGTCTCCGACATGAATGTCGCCGGTGCAGTAGGAAACGAACACGTGGTGCCAGTCTTTGAAGGGGTTTCTGGGATCGGTGAAATCGCCGAGGCCGGTTCCCCACAAAGAGGGATCGTCGCCGGGACCCGCTGTGCGCTTGTTGATGGCCTGGCCCACGCTGGGCAGCAACACGCAAGTGTCGTAATCCCAGCAGGCGCCACCACCTTGAAAAACAACCGCTAGGTTGTTCACCGTACCGCGCTTATAGAATAAACTGTAGGGCGTCCCTTCGATGCAACGGGGATTGAGTGCCTCTCCATTGTAGTTGACGATGGAACTCTCGGTGTACTGAACCTGGGTGAACGCGGTCGGCAGCGTCGGCGAGGTAACCGTATTGGTGTAGGCATCGTCACTGATCGCCTGTACCGAAGCGACCGCAGCCGCCGAGCCTCCCGGCGTACCACTGCACTTGGCAGCAGCCTTGGTGTAGTCAGTACCGAACTTCGTCGCAGCATCGGTCTGCGAACCGTCACGCTTGCTGCCGTCGAGATCTTTCGAAATCTTCTTGATGCGTTTGGATTCAGCTTTGAGTAGCGAGGCGCAGAGTTTGCCGGCCGACTTAACGAGCTTCGAAGCGCATTTCTGGTCGTTCTTGTCGGACGCCGTGTTGAGCGGGCCGGCCAGAGCGCTTTGCATCGCATCGAGGGCAACCGCGATGTCAGCTGACAGTGTAGTCGCCGTAGCTGTGGTCTCTGCGCACTCGGCATCATCAGCCGCAGCCTTGGCTTCCGCCTTGGTAAAAGCCGAGCCCAGCTTGGTCGTGGCAGCCGCGATCGCCGCATCCCGGCCGACCCCGCCGGCATCCTTCGCGGGATTCTTTAGATACTTACTCCAGGCTTTGGCCGCATCCTGGCAGAACTTGCCCACTGCCTTTTGCTTCTTGGATACGCACTTGTTGGTGGGATATGCTGCCGCATTCATCGGCAACACCATCATAAAGACCGCTAGTGCCGCAAAAGCGACAGCGAAATTCTTACGAAACATCTGGAAACCTCCGCTTCCTGGGTAAGCGCACAGGCCGGGCCGCGCACGGGTGACGAACTTCGAATTTTTCCCTACCGTGACGGAAACAGAACACTTGCAGATAACCGCCAAAGCACTCTATTTGTGCATACAGTAGTCCAAGTTTCAATGGGAAAATTTTGCGGGAAACCCATCCCGCTGCGGCCCCGCTACGACTAGCGCGGCGCTTCGCGCCGGTGGCCGAACATGGCAAGTCCATTGCTCGGCCACACGGCCGGCGGATCCGCAAGCAAGCCACCGCCGGCACCCCCGCCTCTTACCCGAACGGGGGGTGATCTATTCTCCGGCCTTCAGCCTAGAGGCATCATTCATGAAAGCCCCGTTAAGATCCGCAAGCGCCCGCAATCTCGGCCCGTGCTCGTGTCGCCCGCTACGCCGGCTCGCGGGCTCACGACCCTCTACGCAGTGGTGTACGCCTGCGGGCATCAAAGCTGCGCGTGGCAGATCCGGCCGACCTCACGGACGCTTGGGACTCTCGCGACGAGGTTTCACTGGCAAAATGCTGCCATAAGATGCTGACACTATAGCTGCCATAGTGCCGGCTAAGACACGTTCTCGCTCGAGAATTATCGCCTCCCCAACTTTAACGGACGGGATAGAATGTATCCGCGATCGCCGTGGAGTAGTTGAAGAGTTGCTCGGGAGTCAAAGCGTACACGGCAGGAACGATGCACACTGAATCGGCAAAGCCCCAGATCCTTTCTACTCGCTCACGAACTTTGTCGGGTTCGCCGACCGCCACGAACGTCCGCACCATCTCGTCGGGGACCAAGTGGGCGACACTGCGATAGTCACCGCGCTGAACCCCTGCTTGCAGCTTGCGCGCAACATCGAGAAATCCATGAGCCTCGAAAAACGACTCGTACTGTTTGACACCGCCGTAGAAGGCCATGGTTGGACGGGCGTCCTCGATGGCCTGTGCCTCGTCGGTATTTGGTGCCGCCCACAGCCACAAATTAACCTCCACGTCCGAGCGCCGCCGCCCGGCAGCGCTCAGAGCAGCCTCAAATTCCGGCTGCATACTATCTAACGCCCATTCGATCGACCACATCGGGTGGCCAATCAATCCGTCCGCTATCTCGGCAGCCGTGCGAACCAGCTTGACTCTCAGCGCCGCAATCCAAATCGGGATATCCTTGCGCAAGGGGGGATCCAGCTTTTGTATCTCCTTGAAGTCGGCACTGTAGTATTCGCCTTCGAAAGGCTCGAGCCCATCCTCGATGCCGGCAAGAATGTGGCGCACGGCAGCAACGGTTTCTCGCAAATGCGTCACCGGTTTCTGCTTGGGCGCACCAAAAACACCTTGGGTCCACGCCGCTACGCTGGTTCCCAGTCCCAGTACGAAACGGCCCCCTGAGATCTTGTCGAGATCCATGGCGGCCATTGCGGTTTCAAAAGGACTACGTGCAGCCGCAATCGCAATGCCGCTACCGAGTTTGATCTTCTCAGTAACTGCCGCCACCGCGGCCAAGGGAATAAAAGGCGGGCCGTAAACCTGAGGTGCGAACACACCGGCCAAGCCTTGGGCCTCCGCTTGTTGAGCCACAGCAGTCAACGCCGGCGCCGGCATCGGCGAAACCATTCCCCAGTAACGGCGTTCCTTGTTCTCTTGATCACTCATTTCTCGCTTTCCTCCATAGGTAACCTACGCGATGGAAGGCGCCTATAACTCGTCCAACAGTGTCTCCAAGTCTCCAACGATCCCGGCCAAGGAAACCCGCAGTGCGGTAAGATTGCCCTTCGCTTCCCAATAAAGTCAATGCCGCGGCAACGGCGGCGGCAACAGCAACTCGGCGCGACAAGACCATACTCCCAGCCGGCACAGAAGGAGGCGTTCGCGAGGAACCTGCACGGCAGAAACTCCGGCGCACGGACCGAGGGATCATTGATGAAAGTTCGCAGCGAAAGCGATAAGCGTGATACATACTGGGGCGAGCGCCGCAATGAGTCCCGTGGGCGTAGCATGTTGAACTGCGTCATTAGTGAAAGGTCTGCTAGGAGCCGGCGTGCTTATGGCGTTCCGGCTACGAACTTTCATCAATAATGCAGGCTGGGATAGAATCTGGCCAAGGAGCTACCAAATGACCCAGCAACGACTCGACCAACCTAAACTCGCAGTGCTCATCGATGCCGACAACACCGCACCGTCAATCGCCGAAGGCCTCCTTGCCGAAGTGGCGAAGTACGGCGTCGCGAGTGTCAAACGTATCTACGGTGACTGGACCAAACCGCACCTGAAGGGTTGGAAGGAGATACTGCTCCACCACGCGATCCAGCCTATACAACAGTTCAGCTACACCGTGGGTAAGAACGCGACCGATTCGGCGATGATCATCGACGCGATGGACTTGCTCCACACCCACAATCTCGACGGTTTCTGCATCGTCTCCAGCGATAGTGACTTCACGCGACTGGCTTCGCGTTCCAGAGAAGCGGGTTTGCTGGTAATCGGCTTCGGTGAGCGCAAGACCCCCAAGCCCTTCGTCGGGGCCTGTGACAAGTTCGTATACACCGAAATTCTTCGCAAGACAGTGGCGGATGCCAAAGGCGCCCCGGTCGATACACACAAGAAGAGCAAGGTCTCATTAAAGCGTGATCCCCAACTGGTGGGCCTCCTGAAAAGCGCGGTGGAAGACTCGGCCGACGAGAGCGGCTGGGCTTACCTGGGCAACGTCGGCCAGTATGTGGCCAGCGTCAGTCCCGAGTTCGACTCTAGAAACTACGGCTACCCAAAACTCGCCGACCTGATTCGAGCCGCCGACCTTTTCGAGATCGACGAACGCGGCGTAGCCGACGCACCGGGCAAGTCCATCTATATTCGCCAGCGGCGCCGGAAAGCCCGGAGCTGAAAGAACACGCTCTGCAGCGGGGTGCTCTGCGGCCATGCTGAGGAGCGCAATTGCCCCCGAATGGTCCTCCCATCAGCGCCGGCGGCCGACCTCAGGCTTCCTCTTTTTCGGAATTCCGGTGGGAACACCTTCCTGAATACAAGAGCGGGTTAAGCAACGCGGCAGCAAGTATAAGTGATACTTATTCCTATGGGATACGGGAATAAACTTGCCAGGCCTCAGCCTGCAAGATTCAAGTTCCTGACAATACTAGAGTTTTTCTAGCTTAGCATGGTTGAGAACAGATCCTCCGCCGGCTGCCTAGTGCCCGTAAGCCTTCCATAACCCCTGATCGCAAGACAGTCACGCTATGGCACCAGAATTGCTAGAACAGGAGCCGTAGTAGAGCAACGAACGCGACCGGCCCCAGTTTTGCCTACCCGGTTACCGCCCACCCGAAACGGGTCGCTTTCGTAAGCATCTGATCCTCGTTCCAGCAGTATCGCGAGCTTCGGATTTAGGAGGCGGCATTGAAACTTCTCAGATCACCCTCGCGGTGGGACTTGAGCATTGGTAAGTGGCCCGACCAAGTGGTCAGGTTGGTTATTATCTTTGGCTCGGGACTCATCGCCGCCATTGCTCTCAGGCAGCACTTCATACCCGAGACTTTCGGCGAGTTGGGACACTTCCGTTCAATCGCCATCGAAATCAATGCTGACCACGATCCCAAGTATGCGGGACAGCAAACTTGCGGCGAGTGCCACGAATCCCAGGCCGAACTGAAGGCATCGTCCTACCACCGCCTGCTGTCGTGTGAGAACTGCCACGGTCCCTCCGCCATCCACGTCGCCGAGGCCGAAGCCGAGGGATTCCCGGACACCATGCCGGAACTCCCGCGCTCAAAGCAGGTCTGCCTGAACTGCCACAGCTACTTACGGTCGCGTCCGACCGGGTTCCCGCAAATCATCGAATTGATGCACAACCCGGCTGAACCCTGCATAAAGTGCCACGATCCGCACGATCCCGAACCGCCCGAAGTTCCCGGCGCCTGTTCCGGCTGCCATGGACAGATAGCGCGCACCAAGGCGATATCGCACCATAGTGCGCTCCAATGCAGCACCTGCCACAACGCACCGGTAGAGCACAAACAGGATCCACGCTCGGTGGCGCCCAGCAAGCCGCGCGAGCGGGCCTTCTGCGGACAGTGCCATAGCAAAGATTCCCAAATCGATCCGTCGACTTTAGGCGTAGATATCGAGGCCAAGCAGATTCCACACATCGACCTCAACGACCACGGCAACAACTACCAGTGCTGGCAATGCCACTACCCGCACTTCCCGGAGGGTCACTAGATGGCCAAGAATCTGAAGCGCAGAGAATTCGTTCGTAAGTGCGCGGAGGGAACCGCCACCGTGCTTCTGCTAAGTACCTGCGGACCGTTGCCGTCAACGGCCGAGGCCTCGGAGAAAAGCAAGGCTTACAGCCCCAAGAACCACCTGTACGGGATGGGGATACAGGTGAACAAATGCATCGGTTGCGGCAGTTGCGTACGCGCGTGCAAAATCGAAAACGACGTCCCCAGAGAGCCATACTTCTTCCGCACCTGGGTGGAGCGTTACCTGATCGACAGCGACCTCGAGGCACACGTCGATAGCCCGAAAGGCGGCTACGACAGCTTCCCTCCCCTGGAAGAGGAAGAAGGCGGCGATATTCTCCGATCTTTCTTCGTTCCCAAGTTGTGCAATCACTGCGACAAGCCGCCTTGCGTGCAGGTCTGTCCGGTAGGGGCCACCTTCAGAACTCAAGAGGGCGTAGTCTTGATCGACGAGGGCTACTGCGTAGGTTGCCGCTACTGCATACAGGCCTGTCCTTACGGGGCGCGCTACATGCACCCCGAAAAGCATACGGCTGACAAGTGCACCTTCTGTTACCACCGAATAACCAAAGGGTTGCTGCCCGCCTGCGTCGAGATATGCCCAACCCAGGCGCGCGTGTTCGGAGAGCTGAAATCCCCGAACAGCCCGCTTCACCGCATGATGAGAATGACGGAGTTGCAAGTGCTCAAGCCGGCACTCAATACCGAGCCCAAGGTTCTGTACTCGCGTCTGGACGGAGAGGTACGTTAGAAAATGGAAGCTCACCTAGCTCATCTCGCGGCTGTTCAACAACATGTGACCGGCTTCATCTATCCCAACGAGATAGAGTTGCAGTGGAGCTTGTTGATCGTGATCTATCCCTACATCACGGGATTGGTAGCGGGAGCGTTCATACTTGCTTCGCTCGAGAAAGTGTTCAACGTCAAGGAACTGCAGCCGACTTACCGGCTTGCTTTGCTGACGGCACTGGCTTTCTTGTTCGTGGCGCCCCTGCCCTTGCTCGCGCATCTCGGACACCCGGAACGCGCCCTTCAAATGTTCCTGACGCCGAACCCCAACTCCGCAATGGCGATGTTTGGTTTCGTCTACGCTTGGTATCTGATGTTGGTGCTATTGTTGGAGATCTGGTTCGACTATCGCGCCGACATGGTGCGCTGGAGCCAAGAAGGCAAAGGCCTCACCAAGGCTTTTTACTGGGTGCTCTCGTTGGGATCGCGCAGTATGTCGAAAGAGGCCATCGCCGTCGACCACAAGGCCGTGTACGCCATCACCCTGATAGGTATACCTTCCGCGTTTATCCTTCACGGCTATGTCGGGTTCATTTTCGGCTCCATCAAAGCCAACCCTTGGTGGAGCAGCGTACTGATACCGATAGTATTCCTGTTCTCGGCGATCGTATCGGGCATCGCTTTGATACTGCTGATCTACTACATCACCTCCCTGTTGCGCGGCGAGCAGCCGCTGATGAGCTGCTTGAACAAGCTGGCTTCCTTTCTGCTCTATGCGCTGATCATAGATTTATCCTTGGAGACCCTCGACTTCATCCACCGCATGTACGAGTCGGAAGAGTCGATACACATCCTCTCCGAACTGATTTACAGCAAGCTGTTCATCAGTCTGACCATCATTCAGATACTGCTGGGCACTGTCGGTCCGATGCTGATCCTGGTCTTCTCCCGTTACGGTAAACTGCCCGATGAACTCAAACGCTTGGGCTACATCGTGGCGTCCTTGCTCATTCAAGTGGGTATCTTCTCAACCCGATGGAACGTGGTAATCGGAGGCCAACTGTTCTCCAAGAGCTTACGGGGACTGACCGTTTACAAAATGGAGATGGGTGGAATCGAGGGCGTAATGAGCGGAATCGGCTTCCTGGTCCTGCCGATTCTCATCTTCCTGGTGCTTATCAAGATCCTACCGCCTTGGACGGAAGAGACTGAGGAAACAGTCGAAACCACCGCTTAGTCTGAGGCTCCTACGTCTGGCGATGAGACTGTGGCGTGT
>JAJRWY010000157.1 GCA_024276575.1 Candidatus Binatota bacterium | reverse complement strand
CGGCCCAAGCGCAGCGATGAGGCCCGCAGGCGTACTAACAGTACGTCGAGGGCCGAAAAGTGGTGAGCCGCGAGCCGGCGAGCGGCGAACGGGCCGAGATTGCGGGCGATTGAGGCTCGTAGCAGAGGTTTCATGAATAATACGGTCTAAATGGCGGAGAGGGTGGGATTCGAACCCACGGACCCCGAAGGGTCACACGATTTCGAGTCGTGCTCCTTCAACCGGACTCGGACACCTCTCCTCGAAGTAGCTCACCGAAGAAAACGGCGGGAGCATTAGTGCCACAATCCGCCTGAAGTCCCAAGCTCACAGCATGGCCACCGGCAGCGCGCTCAGCCTCGGTGCAGCCTCGGTTCGCGTCGCCTACCGCAACCGTCCCGACGTCGCCGGAATCTGTTCGGCCGAACTCCGACGGCCGCAAGCCGGCCCCGGCAAGAACCGTCGCAGGGCGCGAATTTACCCGTAAACCTGCTCTCAGCCGCGCCGGCTGCGAAAGAAATCACTCAACAGGGACGAAGCGGCTTCGGCCAGAGGCCCTTCCTCGACCGGGAAGCGGTGGTTCAGACGCTTGTCCCCGGCGACCTGGTACAGGGAGCGAGCCGCTCCGGCTTTGGGATCGCGAGCTGCAAATACCAAGCGGTCGATGCGCGCCTGCACCATCGCACCCATACACATCAGGCAGGGCTCCAAAGTGACATAGATTGTGCCGCCGGTGCGGTGGTTGCCCAGCTTGGCGGCGGCGCCGCGTATGGCCACCACTTCAGCGTGCGCACTGGGATCGCGATCACGAATGCTGCGGTTGGCTCCGCGGGCCAGTTCACGGCCGTCACGAACGACAACCGCTCCGACCGGAACCTCACCGGCCTCGGCGGCAGCGCGGGCCTCACCAAGCGCAATGGCCATCCATTGCCGGTCGCAAGCCGCTTCACTAGCTTGCGCGCCCGCTGCCGGGCGAGCATCTCTAGAATCAACCTTTGCCGGCACCGAGACGCTTCTTCACACTGTCCATCTTAGGGATCTTCTTGACCGGCTCCGGTACTTTCGGTGCCCCCTTGGCAGCCTTACCGCCGGTCTTGGACTTGCGCACGACCGGCGCCGCTTTCTGTTTCTTGACCACAGGAGGCGGTGCCGGTTGCGAGGGCGCAAAGGTTTCCGGCAGCGGAAGCATGAGTGCCGCAACACCTACCAACGTCGCCACGGCCATCACGATATAACCCCAAGTTCGACGCAAATCTCTCTCCTAAGCTACGAAACGGCAGGACGTCACGGCAAGAAAGATGCTTCCTTCAGGGAAACACCGGACAGTTCATCTGCACAGGAGTCCCGACCGCCGCCGCCAAAATGGTAAGCGCATCGCTGGCGAATACTCCCGGCGGGCCGGCCACGTCACAGACACGCACGTCGCAGGTCTCCAATCTCACCGCCGCCCGCAACGTAAACAACGCATCGCTGGCTAACGGGCGCGCGCCCTGCGTATCTAGCGGCCGCCCGCAGGACACGGCGCTACAATCGCTGCGGCAATACTCGCCGTTGGCCCAAACCGTGTCGCCATCGTCACACTCCTCGGATCCGGCCGTAACGCCATCACCGCAGACCGCGCAGCCCAGGATCACATTGCCCGTGCAAGAGCCGGCCGAACAAACATCGCCTTGCGTACACACATCGCCGTCGTCGCAGGCAAGCCCTTCATTGATGGGCGAAGCCATACAACCTTGCGAATCTTCGTCACACACGCCGGCCGCACATTGATCGTCGAGTTGCGAGCAATCGAGTCCGGTTCCCGGCTGGCAATCGGAAACGGCGTCGCAGGTCTCCAATCCGTTGCAAAAAGCACCGTCGTCACAAACAGCATCATTGGCGGAATTCACACAGGTGTCGGCACCTTCGTCGCAAGTATCGACGGTGCAAGCAACACCGTCTCCACAATCGCGCGCGCTACCGATACACGCACCGCCGCTGCATTGATCACCGGTCGTGCAAAAAGCACCGTCGTCACAGGCGCCACCTTCATTGGCCGGCTCTGTCCGGCACACATCGCCGGCCTCGTCACAAACGCCGCTCGAGCATTGGTCGTCGAGATGTGAACAATTGACCGGAGTGCCGGCTTGGCAACCGGTGGTCGCATTGCAAGTCTCGACCCCGTTGCAAAACGCAGCGTCATCGCAGACCCCATGGTCGGGCGTGTTCTCGCAAGTGTTGGCGGCCTCGTTGCAGCTATCGACCGTACAGGCAACGCCGTCGTCACAGTTCCTCGAAGCGCCTGAGACACACACTCCGCCGGCACAAGTATCGCCCGCGGTGCAAAACAAGCCGTCGTCGCAAGCCGCCGTGTTATTGGCGGAAACACAGCCTCCGGGGACCGTGCATATGTCATCGGTGCAAACATTGCCGTCGCTGCACAAGGCGTCAGAGGGCGTGCTTACACACTGGTCTTCGACACATTCGTCGACAGTGCAAGCGATTCCGTCAGAGCACAGAAACTCGTGCTCGCATGCGTGAGTGACGGTATTGCAGCTATCCGCAGTGCAAGAACTCTGGTCGTCACACAAGCTGTTGGCCGGATAACCGAGGGTATCCGCGATGCAACCTTCATCTTGGCAATCGCTGCTACAGCCGTCACCCGCCGTGGTATTGCCGTCGTCGCAAGTTTCGCCCTGGTCGAGTTCCCCGTTGCCACACACCGGACAGCCACTCAACAAAGTATTGACCGTGATCGAAGGAACCGGGGTCATGGTTCCATTGAGCAGCGGAGGCTTGATGGGGTCGCGATGGACAATACTATTGCTTCCGGTCGCAGCGTCGGCCTGAACCCGACTGCCTGCGTCCGCGATCATCGATTCACCGACGGTAAAAACGTTTGTGCCGTTTTGCGAAACATTGTTGACGAAGGTGTTCGCCGTCAAGTGAATACGGCAAGCATCGACATCTATCCTACTGTCTCCCAATCCAGCAGGCGCTCCGCCGGCAAGGAAACCGCCGTCAAGAACAACGTCGCCACCGGATACGAAAGATACCGAGCCCGCAGTGCCCCCCTGGGAAACCGAACCGGTCACGTCGGTATCGCCGCTATAGGAGATACCGCCGCCACTGGTCAGCTCAACGGACCCGCCGGCGGCCTCGAAACCCGTCACGTCGAAGGTGCCGTTACCACCGATAATCGAATCCCGGCCGATGGTAAATTCTAGGAAGCCGCCACCACCGAAAATACCACGCGCCTTGGCCTGCAGAGTTCCGTTGAGCGAAAAATCACGTCCACTGCTTACCAACACGTCGCCGCCAATTCCATCCGGCGAGGCGCCGTTGCTCTCCACGATGGTAAAGCGCGAAAATACGACGTCGCGGCCAGCGACGAATTCTTGAGCACCACCGTCACCGCCGAAATTATCCACACCCTCATGGCCCTCAGTGCCGATACGCGTGGTCCCGCCTGCGGTTCCCGAAGTGCCGCTGATCAACACGTCGTTGCCGGCATCAATCAAGACTTCGCCGCCGAAGCCTTCGCCGTTGACCGAACTCGCGTTTATATCATCATTGACCTTGACATCACGGCCGGCGCTGAACTCAACGATGCCACCGTCGAAATCTCCACCGTCGGCATCAATCTCCTTGTTGAGAACCACATCGAGGCCGGCGGTCAAACGCACCGAACCTCCCTGGCCGAAACCTCCGCCAAGAGCCACAGTCTTGCCGTCCATGGTGACCGATCCTAGAAAAGACTCCATTTCTAGTTCCCCACCGTCGGAATCCGGAGTCGTGCCGGTCAGATTGGCCGTACGGTCCATGCTGATATCGCCGGCCGCGGAAATGATGACCACCGCGGGTTCATCGGCATTGCCGCTTATCGGCCCGCTCATGATCACTTTCCCGCTGCCGACCGAGCACGTTCCAAAATTACACTCGGCATCGCTGGCACAAAGCAGCGCGGGATTGCTGGCACAACCGTTGCTGGCCGGGCACGTTCCGAAATTACAGTCAGCATCCACCGTGCACGCGGCGCTGGGAAGGCCCGCGCAGCGTCCGGTAACGCAGGGGCCCACCTGGCAGTCAGCATCCTGGGCACAATCGCGGTTCAGGCGATCGCTGCAGCGCCGCACCGAGCAGGTCCCGAGATTGCACTGGAAGTCGCCCAAACAAAGACGGCTGGTCTGCCCCGAGCATGCACGCCGGGCCTCGATTTGTATGAACCCGCCGGCCGTCCCGCCGAAACCGTCGGGGCCACGCGCAAGAATAGCGACACCGTTGTTACCTACATTGGCATTGAACTCGCCGCAGTAAACAGTCCCCGAGCCGGAACCGAAGTCCAAGGTGCCACCGCCGGTCAGCGACAGCGTCCTGGCGCCGAAATCGAGAGTCGAGCCGTCAGCCACTTCGATGTCTTGCGTTACCACACAGGGATCGGCGCTAGGGGCACAAACGTCGTTAGCCGTCGAAGCGGGAATGGCGTCAGCCGGTCGAACTGAGAAAAAGAGTAGCAACAGCGCCGGCAACGCCGGAACACAGAGAATTCTTGGAATTCTTGCGAAGCGTTTCATCGGCTGCCCTCGCTCGTTGCGGTGTTGTCTTTGATCGGCGGGCCCGCGTTCCCCGTCAGGCGGGCGCCGGCCACCCTGTGCCCGCGCCCTGAAAGAGCCAATCCGGCCCCGCCGTTGCCAAGCGCTTCGACACCGGTCAAATCATGCCCGCGCCCGCTCACGGTAGCACCGTTGCCTAGATTGGCCTCTAGGCGCCCGTCCACCATCGCTGACTCACCGCTCAGCCGTAGCCCCGACCCATGATTCCCGGACGCCGACAAGCCAGAGTACACGCAGGCGTGCCCGTCAAGGCGAAACCCATCCCCTCCATTTTTTTGAGAACTTACGTTTGTGACCCGTGCACCGCTCGAGCGCAGCCACAAGCCGTTCCCCCGGCTTCCTTTGACCGTAACGCCGCTTACTTCGAGAACCGCCCGGGTGCCATGGGCAAAGATTCCGGTACCGAAACCGACGATCTCCGCCTTGCCGCTGCTGCTGTCGCCCGTGATCACGGCTCCACGCCGCCCGCCGTTTACCACCCGGATACCGCTACCAAAGCCGCTGCCTAGCAAAGAAAGCCCGGCCAAATCCAGGCGCAGCGACTGCGCCCCCGGACGCGCCTTCAAGAACAGCCCACTGCCCTGGCAACGCTCGGCCACGACCGGATCCCCCGCCTGGAGCGTCGTGTCGGAAACCACCACGTCTCCGCAAGCGCAAGGGACCCGACGGCCTTGCACATCGTCGCCGCATAACGCGGCCCGGGCCTCCTGCGAAAGGTTCGGCGCACATAGGAGCAGCACTGAAAACAGCACCACCCGTGCGCGGGCCGAACCGCGACCGGACCACACCAAATCGATACCTGAAATTCTCATTATTATCCTCGTCTCGCGACACGCCGGCAGGAGTCGGACATAGAAGGAATCAATGCCAACCGCACCGCAATCTGGAACGTCAATATCCCACAATAGTAGCAAGAACGGTCTTTGTGCAACGTCGTACAGCACCGAACCCACTCCTTTTCGCTATACACTGCCAAGCGGGGGGGATGGACAGGCAGACGCGGGCTCTTGACGTCACGGCCTGTGCAACCGCAAATAGTGGTACAGGAGCGTTTTTGTGAATCATGCAGCAAGGAAAACCGGCCGCGCGTCCGGGCAGGCTCGGGGCGCACGGTCGACCCCAACTCCGGCGTTTCCGTTCACGAAACGGAGCGGATCCCTGCCCGGATGCGGCCGGAATCCGTTCCGCACGGCTGCGCGAGAACTTGCCCGCCTTTGCGGCCTTCAAGCCAGGCCGACCGTAAAGCGCCGCCGGGCGCGAGCCGCCTTGATCGCAGCTATCGTGTTCAGCACGGCTGCGCTGTCGCTGTCTTCGTGCGCCACCAACCCGGTAACCGGGAAAACCGAACTCCACCTATACTCCGAATCCTGGGAGCGCCAGATCGGAGACACTCAGTACCTGCCCACGCAGCAGATCGAAGGTGGCCGCTATGTGGTAGACGCAGACCTTCAAAGTTACGTAAACCGCGTCGGTAAAAAAATCGCTGCAGTAAGCGACCGCCCCGATCTCGCATATGAGTTCGTGGTGCTCAACAGTTCGGTGCCCAATGCATGGGCACTACCTGGAGGAAAGATAGCTATCAATCGCGGCTTGTTGCTCGAACTCGACAGCGAAGCCGAACTTGCCGCGGTGCTCTCGCATGAGATCGTTCATGCCGCCGCACGCCACGGAGCCCAACGCGCCGAACGAGGGCTTCTCATGCAAACCGCCACGTTGGCCACAGGCATAGCTCTGCGTGACAAGAGCTACGGAAACCTTGCGATCGGTGCGGCCACGCTCGGGGCAGGCCTAGCAACCGCCCGCTATAGCCGCGCCGCCGAACTCGAAGCCGACAGCTATGGAATGCGCTATGCATCCAAAGCCGGATACGATCCGCGTGCCGCTATCAAAGTACAGGAAACATTCGTGCGCTTGGCCGAAGACGGAAGACAGGATTGGCTCAGCGGCTTGTTCGCTTCGCATCCACCGTCTCAGGAGCGTGTCGAAGCCAACCGCCGAAGCGCAGAGACTTTGTTGAGCGGCGGAATCGTCGGAGCCGGGGAATACCGGATTCGCACCGCAAGGCTGTGGAAAAGCCGGGAAGCCTACGAGGCCGCCGACGAAGCAAGAAAAGCCTTCGCTAATTCCGATCTCACGGAAGCTTCGAGACTCGCCGAGAAGGCCTTGCGGAAGGAACCCGCTGAAGCACTGTTTTATTCGCTGCGGGCCGATATACTTGCCGAGCGCGGGCGCGAACGTGAAGCTCTGGCACAATACGACGAGGCCCTGCGGCGTAACGACGAATACTTCGAATTCTACCTGCGCCGGGGATTGCTACTGAAGAAACTCGGGCGCAGCGAAGAGGCCCGCCGCGACATAGAAACCAGTGTCAAGATGCTGCCCACTTCCATCGCGCACGCAGCGCTGGGCGACCTCGCCCGGGCAAGCGGCGACCGCAGAGCAGCGATAGCCCACTATTCCCAGGCTGCTGCCACCTCCTCTCAAAGCGGCCGTTACGCTGCCGCCGCGCTGGCCCGGCTCGATATGAATGCACGCCCGGGCCGCTACATAGAAGCCGGTGCCTTTCGGAACTATCGTGGAGAGCTGGTCGTGCGGGTACGTAACGCCAGCCCCGTTGAAGCTCGGCGCGTGAGCGTACTCTTGACCGTGAGCCGGCCTTCGACAGGCATGACGAGGCAGCGCAGGATCATCGTCCCGGGAACGCTGCGGCCCGGAGAGTCGGCTACCGTTTCTTCACGCATGGGACACCTCGACGAGAGGGACGGAAAGTTACGCTACCGTGTCGAAGTGCTGGGCGCAGAACCCCGCTAAGAACCTATCGGACTCGGCGGTTTCGAGCACCGCAACTCGTTGAGATCATTGCGGCAACGTTCTCGGCACGAGAATCGCGCTCGCAGCGAGAATAAGCACTTGCCGCCGAAATCCGACAGGCTTCCGACATGCACCGCCAAGTCAGCGCGTCTTGTATATCAAAACGATGGGCCCGCTGCTCTTGCCCACTTCCGGGGCAAAACTACGCAGCAACTCATGAGAGGAGAAAATCTTCTTGTAACGCGCAGCCTCGACCGGGTAGCGCCCGGGATTGTTGAGGAAACGGGCGAAATCCCCGCCGCCGCTTACCAAGTAGTCGAAAGCACCGGGATCGTCTAGGCGTAAGAGGCCGAAGTATCCCAAGTTGGCCACCTGGAATCGATCTTCATCCAGCGGCGGCGTGTAATGCTCGCGCGCAATACGTGCTCCGGCGGGGATGTTGTCCTCGATCCACTGTTTGGCCAGCCAGCGGGTGTCGGGAAGCCGCTGCTGCTCTACTAGCCGCCAGGAACTCCCGAAATCTGCCATCGAAGAGGCCGCGACGACGAGACACAACCCCGCTGCAACCAAGCTCCGCAACGCTTTCCTTTCAATGCCCGAGAGCGCCTGCAGAGGAGCGACGGCCAGCAAGGCAACGAAGGGCAAGACCGGCACCAAGAAGCGATCGAAACGCACCGGATAGCGTCCCATGAAGGCTACATAGAGAAGGGGGAAGGACAAGATCAGCGCGGCTTTCCACGGATCACGCCGCAGGAGTATCAACAGCCCCGAGAGTGCCAACAAGGAAACCGGTGCTCCAAAAGCGTGAAACACTGTCGCCAGGTAGAAAAGATAGCTACTACCTTGGCTCTCGGCACCTGGGTGGCCCAAGCTGAAGTGCATTTGGTGTGAGGCCAGGAAGGTGACAAAGCTGCGATAGTCAAGAACCGCATAAGGCGTAGTAGCCAGGAAGACAAGTGGAATCAGCGCCAAGCCCGGCAAGATCCCGCCTCGCACGAAGTGCCGGGGGGCAATTCCCTTGTGCGCCGCGTGGGCGAGCAACATCGGCGCCACCGCGAATATCGCGTTGTACTTGGTGCCGGCCGCCAGGCCTATGAGCAAACCGTTAAGTAGGTGCCGGCGGAGATTAGGCCCGCGCAGCAGGGTCAGAACCGAAAGTATGAAGGCGGCACTCACCCACATGGACATGGGCACGTCGGTGGTAATCACAAAGGAGTTGGCGACGTGCAAGGGCATAAACACCAGCAACGCCAGCGCGGAGACTGCGGCTGCCGCGCCGAACAAGCGCAAGGCCGCCGCAAACACTAGCAGCAAAGCCGCACTTGACATCGAAACCGTCAGTAAACGGCCCCAATAGTGCAGGGCTAGCAGTAGCGACGGGCCATCGCCCGGGGACGAAGCACCGGCAGCCTTTAGCACGGCATAGACGAGGCTCAGCAAATAAATCGGCAAATAAGGATAGAAAAAACCGTGCGGATTCAGATCACCGCTATCGACAATGTGCAGCGCCGGATCTATCAAAAATGATTCGTCCGGATGTGTAAACAACGGAAAGCCGAAGGTGACAGCGCGTGCACGCAGAATAAAAGCTGCCGATAGCAACAACACCGCAGCTCCAATCAGAAGATAACGATCGCGCATTCACTTAGCGGGCCTTCTTCGCGAAATCTCTGTCCGGAGCTTTCTCGAGTCAGGTCCACTAGAGCTAATCACCACGGCGCGATGCCGGCAACATGCACCGCCGGCCCGGTTGTGTTCACAGCGAGCTTTAGACTGTAACGTCGGTTAAGATTTCCAGCTTAATCAAAGCTACTGCCAAGTAGGAGAAGAAAACCGCCGATGATCGATCGCCTAGACCAAGACACCTTACTGAGCAGTGACGGCCGCTTCCTGTACCAAGGGGCGATCGACCCGGGATGGTGGATCGTCACCGGCCCCAACGGCGGCTATGTCGCGGCCTTGATGCTGCGGGCGATGCTAGAAACTGTCGGTGACGAGCAGCGCCGGCCTCGTTCGCTGACAGTTCATTTCACGGCTCCGCCGCGCGAGGGCCCTTGCATGGTACGCACATCCATCGAGCGCGAGGGCTACAAACTGATGACCGTTACAGCGCGGCTCGAACAAGAAGACCGTCTCGCCGCACTCGCCATCGGCGCCTTCTCCAAATCGCGAGAAAGCCTCGAGTTCCAGCAGACGAGCATGCCCGCCGTTCCGCCTCCCGAGCAATGTCCATTACTCGAGCGGCCACCCGAACGGCTCTTGCCCGTAGGAGCACGGTGGGAAACTCGTCCGTGCATAGGCGATGCCCTACATTCGGGTTCCGATACCGCCCTGACCGGCGGTTGGATCCGCCCGAGTAGCCCGCGCCTGATCGATCCCCTGCTTTGTGCGGCGTTGACCGATGCATGGCCCCCGGCGATTTTCACGCGCCTGCGCGACGACGAACCACCGATGGCAGTGCCGACCATCGACCTTTCGGTTCACTTCCGCGGGCAACTTCCCTACGAGGGCGCGAAACCCGATGACTACTATCTGGTCGAATTCCGTAGCGACACCGCTCGCGACGGTTTCATAGAAGAAGACGGGATCGTCTGGAGCCGTAGCGGGACGCTGCTGGCACATTCGCGGCAACTCTCAGTGCTTCGCTGACACCGCCGCGCAAGACGATCCCGGGGGAGCCGGGCTTCGAAACATCAATGAACGACAATGGGCAGATACGACTCGGTTTCGTAGAAGAAGACGGCCGGCAAAGTGCTTCCGTGATTCTCGAAGAACTGGGCATCGCCATTCGTTTCATCGAAGACCCTGCACAAGCAACAGCGGCTATCAGTGAACTCGCCGACGCACGGCTACTGCTCGGATTAGACATCGAAACCGAGAAACTCGAAGCCTATCGGGACCACCCCGCGGCCGGACTGGACCCGCATTTGTCTCGAATTCGACTGATACAGCTATACGGGCCACGCAACAAAGTTTTCGTCTTCGACCTTCGTCAAATCGAACTCACGCTTTTTCGTAAACTTTGGGACAAGCCCATGGTCGCTCACAAAGCGGTTTTCGAACTCGGACACATGCTGCATGCCGGCATCGCCCCCCGGAGACTCGGCTGCACCTTGCTGCAAGCCAATGCGCTCGGTTCGAGAATGCAGTCGTTGGCCGATCTTTGCGAGCACGAGTTCGGCTGTAAAATATCGAAACGCCTGCAAACTTCGGACTGGTCGACAGAGACGCTGAGCGGCGAGCAGATCGCCTATGCGGCTCTCGATGCGGTAGCCGTAGCCCTGATCGCAGAAAAGCAGCACGCCCGGCTCCGAAACCGTGGCCTGCTCGATTGCTACCGTATCATGCGCGATACACAGCGTGCGGTAGCCCGCATGATGCTCAACGGCGTCTACTTCGACCGCAGCGGACACGCTCCGTTGATCGCCGCCTGGAAGCGAAGCCTGGCGCAAGCTGAAAGGAAACTCTCGAAGCTGCTCGGCACCGGCGTCAACGCGGCAAGCGGCAAGCAGTTGTCGGACTGGCTGGAAGAACACCTCGACAGTGAAACACTACGCACATGGCCTCGCAGCCGCTCCGGCAGGCTACGAACCAACTCAGCGGCTCTCAGCCGCAACCGCAGCCACCCGATCGTCGCCCCGCTACTCGCACACCGAGAAGCCGCAACGAGACTTTCAGCTTTCGGCCCGAGCCTGGCGGCCCACATAAGCCCGGCCACGGGTCGAATCCACGCGCAGTTTCGTCTCGGTGCCGCGGCAAGCGGACGAATGGCATGTTTCGATCCCAACCTTCAGAACATTCCACGCGAGCCGACATTCAGATCGCTGTTTCGCGCTCCCCCCGGCCGCCTACTCGTGGTAGCCGACTACGCACAAATAGAGCTTCGCGTCGCCGCACAGATGTCCGGCGATCCCGCTATGCTCGGTGCCTACGAGCGCGGAGACGACCTGCACCTGATGACTGCTGCAGCCGTCACCGGACTCCCGTTGGAGCAGGTAAACAGCGAACAACGCAGGCTGGCCAAAGCCGTGAACTTCGGACTCCTCTACGGCCAGGGAGCCCGCGGACTGGCTTCCTACGCCCGGCACAGTTACGGCGTTGCCATGGACGAACAGCAAGCTACCCGCGCCCGCGAAGCCTTCTTCGCAAGCTACCCCACGCTCGCCGAGTGGCAGCGTAGCACCGCCCGCGAAGCGGAACGAAAGATGCGCGTAGTGACGCCGAGCGGGCGTGTCTTCGATTTCAACGATTCCAGGCGCGGCTACAGCTATCCGGAAGCGCTCAACATTCCGATACAGGGCGGCGCCGCCGAAGTCTTGATGGCAGCGCTCACACACCTTGACCGGGGCCTCGAAGACCTAGATGCGAAGCTGGTCAATGTCATACACGACGAGGTGGTGGTGGAAAGCTCCGCTGACGCTGCGCCCGATGTCAAAACCGTCGTCGAAGAATCGATGGCTGCCGGAATGCTGGACATCTTCGCAGAGGCGCCTACACGGGGACTCGTGCAAGCGCAGATCGCGGAGGACTGGTCGCAGGCCAAGTGAAGACTGGGTTACCGGCTAGCAAAGAAAGTCGGGGAGCGTCTCGAGTGCAGTCAAATCTTCGAGGCTCTGCCTCTTCCTGATCAAATGCGGGCGCCCATCGTGGATCAGAACCTCCGCAGCCAACGGTTTGGAATTGTAATTTGAAGCCATAACCGATCCGTACGCACCGGCACACTCGATGACGACAAAATCGCCGACTTCTGCTTCGGGAAGCTCCTGCGTGCGAACGAAACCTCCGGCGTCTTGCGTAAAAATATCCCCTGACTCACACAGTGGGCCGCCAACCACTACCGCACGCACGCGGCGAGCCTCGCCGGAACCTGCAGCTGCTGCTACCGACATCGGATGATAGGCCCCGTAGAGGATCGGCCGGGCAAGGTCGTTGAAACCTGCATCGAGCAAGTAGAACAGATTGGACCCCATTCGTTTTACGGCACGGACTTCAGCAATCAAATAACCGGATTCGCCGGTAAGATAACGCCCCGGCTCGATCTCCAGACTCACCGTATGGCCGAACTCCTTCTCCAAGCGCTTGCGGGTCGCATCCCACAAAGAGAAGTAGACGGCAAGATCCAGCGCCTCGTCTCCTTCTCGATAGACGATCGGCAGGCCCCCGCCCGCGCTTATCAACGACACTTGCCCGCCGACCTGTTGAGCCAGCGACTCTACCGCGCCGCAGACCTGCGAAAGGTGCTCCATGTCGCTCCCGGAACCGATGTGAACGTGAACACCCGAGACCCTCAGACCGTAGCTTCGGGCGGCCTCGAGGCACTCGTCCAGATGTTCATGCCAGATTCCGTGCTTGGACTGTTCTCCGCCGGTATTGGTCTTGCGGCTGTGGCCGTGTCCGAAACCGGGATTCAAACGCACGGTGATCTCACGACCCGGGCAGCGCTCACCGTATTGCCTGATCATGTCGGGCGAGCCGCAGTTTACGCGAACACCCGTTGTCGTAACCATGTCCAGGGAAACACGATCAAAAATATCGGCCGTGTATACGATGTCCTCGCAACCTTCACCGTCGGCATAACCCGCACGCTTGGCTCTACGGATCTCCCCTGCACTGGTAGCGTCTACCACCACCCCGCGGGAGCGGCACAAAGCCAGGACGGCCGTGTTGGAACAGGCCTTTTGAGCGTAACGAATGACATCAAAGGCACGCAGATCCTCGATCCGTTCCACAATGCGTGCGGAGTCGTAAACATAAAGCGGCGTCGAAAACGACCGGACCAGTTCGTTGACCGGGATTCCGGCAATGTCGCGTCTGAGTTCCGCAAACGATGAGCCTGTGTTTGATTCTTCTTCTCGAGGCATGGGAACGTTTACTCCAGGCGCATCCAAGCGGCCGAAAGTCACGAAGTCAATGCTCCCGCCGCCGTCCCGGGGTCCCAGAACGCGCTCCACCGACAAGCTTATCCCAACGTTGGCCAAATGGCCGGGTCCCGCATGACAGCTCTGGCCGCTTACCGGCAGGCAAAGCCTGCGCAGCATAGGCCTTGCAGGCTCTATACTTACTGAGGACACCTTGCTGAAGCGGCACCGGATAGCGCTTCAGTCAGGCACAAACGTATTGGCGGGCGATCCCGGCGTGACCCGGCCTCGCCGGCCCACTGCTTCGCTTTCGCAAAGCCCTTCGAGCAGTCCCGGCTCCGAGGGCGTCAGCGCCAAGAAGCGCCGGCCGTCGTCGAGACGCCCAATCACTATCCCTTTCTTAGGACTACCGTCGCGTGCGAAAATAACCGTATAGGTCTCTATTCTCCCCATCCCTTCAGGTTCGACCGCGATCGCCACGACATCTTCGTGATCTTCGCACCCTTCGCGTGCGCCGGCATGATCGCTCCCGCTAGGAACGGTCGCAACACCCGTCCGCCCCGCCCCAGAGCCGTCCCCAGTCCCGTTCCCGCCGGTAGCGACTGCCGAGTGCGGCGTGCGGTTCTCATCAACTGAGGCGGCAAGCACCGATTCACCGGGCTCGGATGAATACACGCCAATCGCATGCTTGGTCAGGTACCATCCGTTTGCGCTGACCAGCGCGTTACCGCCCGCGTCGCGCAAGTTCTGGACCACGGTAGCAATAGCATGAGTACTGTAGTTGTTCCCGGGGCCGCCAAAAAACGGCAACCCTCCGGTCACAGTAAAGCCCCTGGGGTCGTCTTCACGCAGACCCAGTTCGCGGCAAGCTGTCTCCACCGCCACCGGAAAGCAACTGTATAAATCGAAACGATCTATATCGTCGACCGTCAAACCGGAGCGCAATAAAGCTTGTTCACCCGCCTGCCGCATCGCCGGACATCCGGTAAAGCTCGGGCGCTCACTCATGAACCACGGACTCTCGTAAGCATCCGCGCCGCCGCGAAAAAACACCCATTTCTCCTCGGGAATCCCCAGTGCCCTAGCACGCGCGACGCTGGTCAACAGCAAGGCTGCCGACTGGTCGGTAGCCATCACCGCGTTCATGTACTTCGTGTAGGGAAAAGCGACACGACGGTTGGCCGGTGCAGGCGTAGCGATCTCCTCGGCGCTCCGCGCGGTGGGAAACCACGCGTAGGGATTGTCGTGCGCAACCTCCGAAAAACGAGCGAAGAGTGAAGCCATTGAAAGAGAATGCTCTTCTAGGCTGCTGCCGCGCTCGGCGCGCAACGCGTTCTCGAACAGTGGGTAAATATTGACCGGCAGATACAAAGAGTGGTTGTTTTCCACATCCGAGCTGCCCAGACGGCTGTCGCCGAACACTTCCGCCCGTCCATCGCCACCAGCAACCCAATCAAGCTCTATCCCGGCCTTACGGGCACGCTTGAGCGTATCGACGGCATTTGCACCGGCTATGAGTGCCAGCGAACAGTCCCCGCTTCGAATACGCGCAGATATGTCGTTTACCAACGATTGCGGCGTGTTCCCGCCGACGGTCGATACGAGTTCCCGGCGCGGTTTGGCTTCGAGCCGTTCGGCAAGAAGGCGCGCCGGATTCTTCGCTTCCCATGCGAACACGTCGACTACCGCGAGCGTGTCGAGCCGCGACCAAATCTCGGGACCCAGCCCACAGTCCTCGGCCGCTGCGGCACAGGCCTGCAGCATCAGGCCAAGAGGGTCTAGCGACTCCCGGGGGTCTAGGCCACGTTGTAAGTATTGTCCGGCTCCGACCAGAACCGTAGCGTTGTTGTCTTGCATAACGGCGTAGCTGGATAAACATACTGCCGTGGCAAGTCAAAACGCCGGCGTAATCCGCAGGCGCAACTCAACTAGGGAAGCGCAGCGACTTCCCGCCGGCCGCCGTTGTTCAAGGAAGCTCCCGGTGGAGTTTCCTTGAACAACGGCGGCCGGAATCCGAAAATGTAGGGGTTTCCGGCTTACTTCGCGTTGCGGTCAGCAACCACGGAGCGGATGGTCTGCACAGCCAATGCCGTAGCTACATCATTGGTCCGCCAGATGTTGTAGAAATTCAGCGCCAACGAAATCGTCGCCGCCACCAACGCTATGGCCAACAAGGTGTTGGTGTTACCAGTAGAAAATTGAACGTCGTTGTCTGCCATTTACTCTCCTCCCGGCCCCTCAGGCAAGGTCCGCTAAAGGCAATCCGAACGGCCCCATCGCGCAGATAGGTGGGTTAAGTATACAGACCGGAATCACGGGCTTCAACGCTTAGTACACCGGCAAGGGCAAAAGTTTCGATAGCGCGTCGCCGCCTGTGAATCCCGCCTCATCGCCACCTTGTCGATACTCAACGGCTGATTCGTACGTGCGCAAACGCACGGATGAATACAGTGCTGGAACGCCGCGTCGTAGCAACAATGCACCGCCGCAACGCAACGCGCTCGAATGTTCTCAAAAGTAGCGGCGGGGCCAGCATCCATTTTCCGAGTCCCGAAGCCACTTCCTATACTGGCCGAGGCGGGGGGCTCCATTCACCAACTTTGCGCCGGCGGTCGCCGGCGTGACAACGGGAGTAGAAAGCAATGAAACCGTATTCCAGATTCGGATTGGCTACTTTGATTATGTTCTTAAGCGTGACCGGTGCAGTTCTTCCACTGTCCTTCCCTCGCGACGTAGCGCTGGAAACACCCAGAGGCAACGCTACTGCCCAAGCTGACGCTACGTGCTCCCACCGCGTGCTAGCGACGATACTGGAGGCCTGGGCGCCCACGGAGGCCCAAGCTCATCTCAATGAGGAGCTTCCCGACATAGCCGAACGATCGATGAAGAGTGTCGTAAATATTGCTTCGACCAAAGCTATCTCTCCGCGAGGGCCGCGAGGGGGCAACCCGTTCTTCGACGATCCTTTCTTCCGAAAATATTTCGACGCGCCGGGCATGCATGAACCGCTGCGGCAGCGCAAACAGCACAGCTTGGGCTCAGGGGTGGTGGTATCAAGCGACGGCGTGGTCCTGACCAACAACCATGTCATTGCAGACGCCGAAGAAATCACCGTAACACTGAGCGATGGCCGCGAATTCGACGCGGAAATCGTGGGCAGCGACCCCAAGAGCGACCTTGCCGTGTTGCGACTTCATGGCAACTTCGGCGAGCTGGCCCCGCTGCCTTTCGCAGATTCGTCCAAAGTCAAACTCGCCCAGGTGGTACTAGCAATAGGTAATCCATTCGGCGTCGGCCAGACCGTCACGATGGGCATCGTTTCCGCGACCGGCCGGGCGAATTTGGGCCTAGCCGAATACGAAAATTTCATCCAGACCGACGCTGCCATAAACCCCGGCAACTCCGGTGGTGCCTTACTCAACATTGACGGTGAATTGGTCGGTATCAATACAGCGATAGCGTCGCGAAGCGGAGGCTACCAAGGAGTCGGCTTCGCGATCCCGTCCAATATGGCCAAATCTATAATGAACAGCCTCCTCGAAAACGGACGCGTGGTACGCGGTTGGCTCGGCGTTCTCATTCAAGAAATAGACTCCGACATGGCCGAAGCGTTGGGATTGGAGCGACCCGGCGGTGTCCTGGTGGCCGACGTAACCAAAGACAGCCCGGCCGCCAAAGCAGGTATGAAGCGCGGCGACGTCATCAAGAAAGTCGGAGCGGTCGAAGTGGAATCTGTTTCGCACTTAAGAAACCTTATCGCCAGCAGCGACGCGGGTTCGAGAGTTCGAATCACGGTCCTACGCGACGGCAAGGAGACCGTCGTGAAAGTGGTGCTCGGAGAACTCAGCGACGACGACCAACGAGTGGGCGGAACCGCCGCTACTGCCAACAGACTAGGCGGGCTCGCCTTGATAGCTCTGGATGAGAAAAGCCGGGAGGCCTACGATATCCCTGAAGATGTAGAAAAAGGCGCGGTCGTCGCCTCGGTTGCAACAGATTCGGCGGCAGAGAGAGCCGGGTTGAGGCGTGGCGACGTTATCATCGAGTTGGACCGCCGTCCGGTGTCCGGCCCGAAGAGTTTCGCCACCGCGTTTCGCTCTGCCGGCGACAGAGTGTTGCTGTTGGTCTACCGTTCCGGCGGAACGTCTTTCGTAGTACTCAACAAGAGCAAGCACAAAAAGTAGCGACGGTAGTCCAGCAAGCATGCAGAAAGCTCAAAGACCATAGTCGAGCAGGCGAGACGTGGTCCCAACGATACCAACGACTCGTTGACGTGGAAAAACCAGGGGCCGGGGACTGCGCACGAAGCGTAGCCCCCGGCCTGATGGCCTCAGCCGGCAGTGGCCGCTTGTGCTCAACCGCTACTGTTCGACCGCGGAGCCGGCCATTGGGCCGACGCTTTCCCCTGGAGTGTCCAACCCCGGCTCTGCCCTGGAGGGTGTCCAGTCAAATCGGAGGCTGCATCATCAGTCGAATATCAGTCGAGATCACCCCAAAAGCTACTCCAGCCAGACTCGCTGCGTTCCACCGGGGCTGAGGTTACGGCAGCGAAGGCCTCGGCCAGGCGCGAAACATTGTAGTCGATCATGGCCACATAATCGTAAGCCGACGGATCTGCACCGACCTGCGCGATAGTCTTTACAATGCGTAGTCCTCCGCGCTTCGACACCGCCTCCAGAACCCCCGGGTCCGAGTAGGAAGAAGCCAATAGCAACCGTACGCCCTCACTGGCGGCTCTATCGAGCAAGCGGTCGAGATGGCCGCGGTCGGCCCGCATACCCGGCTGTAGTTCGAGATAGCTGCGCACTGAGATTCCGAAACGTGCAGCGAAGTATGGCCAGCAGCCGCGATCCGAAACGACCTTTACTCCCTGAAAAGGAGCAAGCCTGGCTAGCCACCCACCTAGCATCGGAGACTCTCCCCGGCTGGCCAAAAAACCTGCCAATTGCCCACGTGCATAGAGAACCGAGAGGGCCTCGGCCCGGTATTTCGCAGCTAGGCGCGGGCCGATCAGCGCGGCCTTTACGCGTCTTTCGAAGGCGCCGAGACGCGCACGGAAATACTGTTCGTCGGCGGGCCTGAATTCGGTAAGCTTGGCACGTAGCAGTTCGGCAACTGCAAGCCCGTTTATCGGATCTAGAAGATAGAAAGGATTGCCACTGTCGGCTCTATTGCGAGTTGGCCGGCCCGACATCGCACCGGGAAGCGACAAAGGCTCCACCGCCGAAGACGCGTCGAGATAGCCTTTGGAGCTGGGCAGTATACGCCGGTTCGCGGCGCGCTTGAGCATCGACAAACCCCAAGCGTCCTCCATGCCGAAGCCATTGCGCACGTACAGTTCGGCAATCGAAACGGCAGCCACCGCCCGTTCGTCCGGCTGAAACGAAAAGGGATCGGTGCCCGGCGGAAGCACCGTAGTAACCGACACACGATCGCCGCCCACGTGTTCGAGCAACGCCGCTAGGTTGGGAACCGATGCGACCACCCTCAGCGGCGCCGGATCATCCTGCGCCGCAACGGCAGTAACGGTGCGGACACCGGCGACTACGATCAGGACGAGGGCCACCGAGAGCACAGGTGCCCTAACGGGCAGCAAAGAATAAACAGCCCGCAAACGAAGCACAACACAGCTAAGCTCCGGCATGCGACCCCATATGGTTCGCAACACACCTCGAGGAAACACTATCAATGTTCGCGCCGCACTCATTCGCACGGCTGCCGCCCGCCCGGTCAAGAGCGCGGCCCCGCTACTCCAGCCGGTTTCTTGAACGGAACGAAAACGACGGGCAACAGGAAAGTCTCACGTAACGCCCCGGCATGGTCCTTCTCTATCAAGGTCAAGTCTTGCCCCACCCTCGACCCACGCAAGGGCAGTATCAATCTCCCGCCGGGTTTGAGCTGCTCGAGTATCGCCTGCGGGACTTCGTCAACTGCGGCACCGACGGTAATGGCGTCAAAAGGTGCCTTTTGCGGCCAACCAAGGTGGCCGTCACCACTGCGCAACTCGACGTTAGAGTAGCCGAGCCGCCTCAGCCTTTCACGTGCTTGCACGCACAAATCATCAACCAACTCGACGCCGTAGACCTCTGTGGCAAGGCATGAAAGCACGGCGGCTTGATAGCCGCTCCCGCTACCGAGTTCCAGCACCTTGTCACCAGGACGTAGACACAAGGCCTGAGTCATCAAGGCGACCACCAAAGGCTGCGAAATCGTCTGGCCGTGGCCGATGGGCAAGGCGCAATTCAGATAGGCAGATTCCCGCCGCTCGAGTGGAACAAATTCATGCCGCGGCACCGAACCCAGCGCCGCTAATACTTCTTCATCGAGAAGCGGAGGCAGAGGAGCGGCCGCTACTTCGCGGTACTGTGAAACGATTTCCGACAGCATTGCCGCTCTTCGTCTTTTCCAACCAGACACTGCCAGACCCCACTGTGCGCCTGCCGGACCACGCCAGAAAGCATGCGTGGCCAGGATTCAAGCGCTGACTAGATTATGCAACAGAAGGGTGAAGTTGTCGTAATCGATGGGCTTGGTCTGCCAGGAGAGAAAATCTCGACGGGCCACTTGCTGGTCGACCTCGGCCCCGGGAAAGGCCGTTACGAGAACGATGGGAACCTCGGGATGGCGGTCATGGAAGGCATCGGCGAACGAGAGCCCGTCTTGCGGCGCCATGTTGTAATCGGTGATTACCAGCTTGACATCCGAGAGGGCCTCGAGATCGGGAAGATCGGCGGGTGTGGCGTAGTCGCTCACACCGTAGCCGTCGTCACGCAAGTTCTCGGCAAATCCTCGACGGAAGTCTTCGTCGTCATCAACAAGAAGAATTTTTGCCGCCGATACCAATGAAACCGAGGAATCGGTGATCACCCGTGGAACACGCTCCATCGTGATTCCACGAGTAGCAAATTCAATGCCGCCCTGGCCGCAAAAACGATTGGCCGCGCTTAAGCAACGTAACACGGCAAGTTATCAAGCTTTGTACACTCTTCGCAGATTCTCGGCAGCCGCGACTGCGGTCCAAGCCGCTGCAAAACTCCGGTCCGCCAGCACAAGAAATAGGAATTTTGCCAGACTCGCGAAGAATCTCAACCCAGACCACGATCACAGCAATTCCAAAACATTAGCTTACGGAACACAGCGGCCGGAAATTCAGTAACTGAACTTATCTACCAGCCGGCCAAGTCAGCCGCACGCCCACGAAGATAGTCCGAATCGCCGAGGTAGCTACGGTTGAAGATCGAGCGGCGAAACCAAAGATGCAGATCAAACTCCCAGGTAAACCCGATACCACCGTGGAGTTCAGTGGAATCGCGCGCAGCACGGTCGTAGAGATCACTCAAATAAGCCTTGGCCAGCGCGGCATGGCGCGGTCCGTCTTCCGGTATGCGATCGTAAGCGTGAGCAGCATACCAATACAGTGACATCGAAGGCTCCAACTCCGCGGCGAGATTCGCGAGCTGGTGCTTGACCGCCTGGAACATACCGATGACTTGACCGAACTGTTGGCGCTGCAACGCGTAATCACGAGCCATGTCCAGGCAACGCTGCGCACCGCCGAAACTATCGGCCGCAAGCAACACCAAGCCGGCATCGCGCATCTTGGCTAGGCTCTCAACGCCGCCAACGCGGCGACAGACAACCGCAGAAAACTCGGCAGACTCCACACGCCGTGTCATGTCGTTGCCACGCAGAGTGCGCAGTTCCATTCCGGCGGCACCGGCATCAACCAGCCACAGGCCCGGTCCGTCTCCATCACGCGCTACGACCAGTAACCAGTCTGCCGCCGACGCGTATGGAACCAGCGTTTTACGGCCGCTCAGCTTCCCGTCTTTCACGGTTGAAGCCACCGCTGCGTGGTCCCAGACGTCGCCGGGTTCAGCAACCGCACAGGTGGCCAGCGCCTCGCCGCCGGCCAGGGCAGACAGACATTCTTTCTTCAACTCACTGTCTTCCGCATACACCAAGGCCAAGGTCGCCATCGCGTGTCCCAGGAAAGGACCGGGCACCGCTGCCGAGCCCAACTGTTCCGATATCAACGCAAGGTCTAGAAACTCAGCGCCCAGGCCACCGTAGCTTTCCGGGACCACCAGCGCACCGACACCCAGTTCCATCAGGCCTGCCCACAGGCCGCCATCGTGCCCGGTCTCGCTTTCCATCACGCTGCGAACGCGACTGGTCGGACAGTTGTCGGCCAAATAGCGCCTTACGGTATCGACGAGCAATACTTGTTCTTGCGAAAGTCCGAAATCCATTATTCCCCATCCCGTATCGCGGCCCCGTGGCCGCATTCGCTAGAGTCCTCGGCACCGGGTGCCGACTGCCACGCCGCACGCCAAGCCGGCAGGCGTGCGCAGACCCATGACCTTGTCACCCGGCTTCAACGTTTCTGCACTGGATCACGAGGCATGCCGAGTCCCCGCTCCGCAATTATGTTGCGTTGAATATTGGCGGTGCCACCGGCGATCAGAACACCGAGCGACCAAAGATAGGCAGTCACGAACATTCCCATTGCAGGCGCTTCCGGCTCCCCAGGGGCCAAAGAGCCGCCGCCGCCCATCACATCCATCGCCGCTTTACCCAGATCATAACTCAACTGAGTGCTGTTGAGCTTGGGTACCATCCCGGCCAGAAGCGCCTCCTCGCCTCGCGCCTGCATAGTCAGCAACCGCATCGAATGGAACTCAGCCGCCAGCAGCCGCGACTCCAACTGCACCAAACGGTTGCGTATCACCGGATCCTCGATCACCGGCTTGCCACGACGCTCCAGGGCTCGAGCCATCATGACCATGCCGTCGAAAGTGCGGCGGGCGATATCGGTATCTCCGATCAAGGCACGCTCGTATTTGAGCGTCGAGCGGCTAACCTTCCAACCCTCGCCACGTGCACCGACGATGCTGTCTTTGGGCACACGCACGTTGTCAAAAAATACTTCGCTGAAGTCGCTGTCACCTACGATGTTTCGGAAAGGCCGCACTTCGATACCCGGTGTAGACATGTCGATGAGCATGTAGGTGATGCCCTCATGTTTGGGAGCGTCCGGTTCCGAGCGCAGCAGCGCAAACATCCAATCCGCTTCCGCCGCATTCGACGTCCATGTTTTCTGACCGTTTATCACCCACTGATCGCCGTCGAGTTCAGCCTTGCTGCGCAGCGACGCTAGATCACTACCGGCACCGGGCTCTGAGTAACCCTGGCACCAGAGAATACGGCCGAGCAGTGTGTCGCGAATGAACCGTTCTTTCTGCTCCTCCGTGCCGTGAGCGAGTAGCGTAAACACCAGCATCGAAGGCCCCTGCCCTACCATCTCACGAGGCGCTCGTACCCGCTTGAACTCTTCGCGAATAATCGCGGATTTCAAGGGGTCGAAAGGCTGCCCGCCGCCGCCCCAACGCCGAGGCACATTCCTGTAGAGATAGCCGGCCTCAATGGCAGCAATACGAAACTCGGTTACTCTTTCGCCGGGCTTGCTTATGCTCCCGATGAGCACCTCCTCACCGCCCAGGGTGGCGCGGTCTTCGTCCGTCCAGTTCTTGTCGAGGAAGGCGCGCAACTCGCCGCGGAATTGCTCATACTCAGCGCTGTAACGCAGATCCATACCGTGTCTCCCGCACACACCGCCCGGCAAAGGCCCGGCGGAAAAAATTGAAACACGTTCTAGTTAGCGAAATCGCGAAGCTGCAACAAGCGTAAGGGCGTCCGCCTCTTCTTACCCCAGCGCTGCCCCAGCGACACAGCACTCAGCGGACTAACGGCCCGGCCCTTGCATCGCTTCTCCCGCGTTTTCGGATCCCGCCGCGGGGTCTTGACCGGCTCCGCTTGACGCGGCAGGCCCGGGTCGCACGGTAGCGGCCGATCCCGCCTCCGGTAGTAAACCGGAGGCGTCGAAATGCTGCATTGCCGGTCCCATAGCCGCAGCGCCGGATCCTCCGCGTCCAGGATCTGCTGGAGAAGTCGTGCCACCGTGGTCCCGGGTTTTATAAGGGTCCGGCCACACTTTGCGTAGACCCCCGGAGCGATCGTAGGCCGCAAGCACTCCGAGCCCATCGCTGCTGCTGCTCAGGGCCATCGAGCGCGAACCCGACCCGTCGTAGGTCACCACCGCACCACCGGCCCTGGTGTTAGGAATCAGGTCCACCAAACGCCGGTCGCTCATGCTGTCGTAGGTGCTCACCACACCTTGGCCGTCAACCGTTGCGCTGAGTTCCACGAGCTTGTTCACACCGCGGTTGAGAGTAAAAATCGCCCCCCCGTGCGCCGGCCGCGCAGCCAGCCATACCGCTAGGCGGCCCTGGTCATCGCGCAGCGCAATGCGCCCGAAATTGTCACGATGATTGAGTTCTACGGCTACCGAACCGTCTTCGCCGACTATTTCAACTCGTTTGGCCCTGATCAGGTCGACGACCTCCGTTCCCGAGACACCCGGCTCCTCGAAAGCCGCAGCCCCCATCAGCACAGCGGCAGCAAAAGTCGCAGCCAGTGCCGACAGCGCGCGCCGCATACGCTGGTTCTCCCGCTCCAGTTGATCGATACGCTCGCTCAAGGTCATGACAATTCCCCTAACCGACACAGTAATTTGCTGAAACAAATTCGCTGGAAACTCCGCCGCTGGCCCTACCCTCGGGCAGTATCGGCCGCCGCCGGGCAGTCTGGCCTCGGTTTGGCCGGCCTCGGTCCTAGCCTCGGTCCTGGCCTCAGTTACCGCTGACTTCGTCGCGGCGGGCGGAAGATTTCCGAAGCAGCAGGCTTGCGCTACCGGCAGTGTCTCTGCAAAGTTCAGTATAGCGCAACCGCCGGTTCACGTAGCGAAAGCGAACAGTGAGTTCTAACAGCTCGGGACAGAACGGTCATAGGCTGCTGAGCCGCCGTCCGGGATTTCCCTCAGCAGGCGCGGGCAGGTGGCCGCTTGTTCGGGGATCCTGCGCCGCGGCGTAGGTTTCCCTCAGCAGGCGCGGGCAGGAGGCGTATATGTCCCGGTCCCTCGCGGGCATTACTGCGGGGATTCCCCTCAGGCGCGGACAAAAGCCCGCAGGAGGTCGCTGCTCCGCATGCAAGCGCGGGGATTTTCCCGCACTGCCCTGGACGCCACGGGGGCAAGCAGTGCTAGAATACAGCTCATCTGAGAGCCGCTTTGGGGAGGATTGAGACGAAACACTTGGGCCCTAGCTACGTGGGGACATGCGACCCGCTCAGCTGGCAATGGCGGCGGGTAGGCACGCCCGCAGGCCTGCTAAACCGCGACAGGGCGCTGCCGGCCAAGGATAGGGAAGTCCAAGGGGGCAGCAACGGTATGGCGAGTCGATGGTAAAGTACGTGGTTAACCCGCATTATTCATGAAATCTCTGCTACAAGCCTCAATCGCCCGCAATCTTGGCCCGTGCTCGCTTTTCGGCCCTCGACGTACTGTTAGTACGCCTGCGGGCCTCATCGCTGCGCTTGGGCCGATCTCACGGGCGCTTGCGACTTTCGCGACGAGGTTTCACGAATAATGCGGGTTAAGGGTCGCAAAAGGCCCTCCTGACAAGATCCCGCCGGGGTTGATTTATGGAGTGCCTGGCACTTAGCTTGCAGTGACAATGAATGGCGGAATTCACTGCGTGGATCACGATTCCGCCGAACGAGACGAACGAGACGAGAAACGTGGTCCGGAAACGGAAACGTGGTCCGGCCGGCAAGGTATCGGCGACTACGGCATCTCACGATAGCCGGGGATGCATGGGGAGGCATAGCGTCATGAGTAGGATTAAGCGCAGTAGCGGCAACGGTCGCGAACAGCAACCGGCGCGGGTGCCGGGGGGAGTCTGGACCGCTTTGGCCTCCTTGCTTGCAATCTGTCTTGCGGGAATTCCGAGTGCTGCGGCCGAGGGCATCGCTTTGCCGGAGTCCGCCAAGGCCACCGAATCGCTGCGAACTGACTCGAGTGCCCCGCCCACTGTCTCCGCAGCAGACGGCGGCTGCCGCTCGGCCGTTGTAGACTCGGCCGCAACAGTCGCAACAGATGCGGGCAGCGCCGGTGGTGTGACTGCAGCGTCGACCGCAGACGCAGCCGGAGCTGCAGCAGCGGGCGCCGGGGGGCTCCGCGTGTATATCGACCCCGAAACCGGTGAATTTACCGCGCCACCTCCCGGTGTGGAAATCCCCCAGATCGAAAAACCGAAACGCGCAGCCAAACGCGCTGTCGAGGTGGTACCGAGCCCGGTTCCAGGCGGCGGTGTCATGATCAATACACAGGGCCGTTTCCTTCACTCCATGAAAGCCGGCGCCACGGAATCCGGAATGGAAGTGAAATGTGAGCGAGACATTTCATCCAACGGGGCTGTGAACAGCGCAGGCGCGCCCAAGCACGAAAACGAAAAGGAGTAATTCGATGAAATCGATCGGACTCACTCGCTTTCTCGTTTACTTTTCTCTGGCTCTACTTACCACGCTTGGCTCCCCCGCGTCTTCGAACGCCGCGAAGATTACCATAATAAACGGAGACGGCTCCGGTGAAGGCTTCAACGATGTAACCGAAGTGCCGGCAGTCGGAGGCAACACCGGCGTCACTCTGGGACAACAACGGCTGATTGCGGCGCAATGGGCAGCCGATATATGGGGCGACGTCCTCGACAGCGACGTCGAGATTTTCGTCGCTGCAGATTTCAAGCTCCTGCCGTGTAGCGCCCAAGGAGCGTTACTCGGATTCGCCGGCCCTAACTGTTCACATATGAATTTCATCGGTGCACCGTTTGCCGATACGCTCTACCCGGCCGCGCTTGCCAACAAACTCTTCGGTGCGGATTTGTGCCCGGCCGATTCGGGATGCGCATGCCCAGACGCAGATATCAGCGCAACCTTCAGCGCATCGCTCGATGTCGGCTGCTCTGGCGTCGGCTCCTGGTATTACGGCCTGGATGGACAGGGCAGCGACGGCCAACTCGATTTCGTCACCGTTTTCCTGCACGAACTCGGACACGGGCTGGGTTTCCTGACCTATGTAGACTTGGCCACGGGCAAAAAACTGCAAGATCTCGACGACCACTTCATGCGCAACCTCGAGGAGCACGCGTCCGGGCTTACCTGGCAACAAATGAGCTTCAACGTGCAGCGCAAAGCCTCTGCGATCGATAATTTCGGGCTGCACTGGATCGGCCCCGACACCGTCGAATCAGGATCGGGGCTGCAGATGGGACGCGACGAAGCGACCGGCCACGTTTACATGTACGCTCCGGAGACACTGCAATTGGGGTCTTCGGTCAGCCACTTCGACATCAGCGTCTATCCCAACGAGTTGATGGAACCCTTCTACACTGGACCCAATCACGACATTGAGTTGGCCGCAAAAGTGTTTGTCGATGTCGGATGGGGCCCCCTACGGCCCCCGGGCATCTGCGGCGACGGTGTCGTGGACATAAGGCAGGGCGAGAAATGCGACGACGCGGGGGAATCACCGAACTGTGACTCCGACTGTACTCTGCCTTCCTGCGGCGACGGTACGCCCAATGCAGCCGCCGGTGAAGAATGTGACGATGGCGGGGAATCGGAGCTTTGTGATCCGGATTGCAGTCTCGCGACCTGCGGCGACGGATACGTAAACACGACCGCCGGTGAAATCTGTGACGATGAGGGCGAAACCGTCGCGTGCGACACCGATTGCACTAGGCCTGCTTGTGGAGACGGGCTTGTAAACAGCGCTACGGGAGAGACCTGTGATGACGGCGGAAGTTCCGCGACCTGCGATTCCGATTGCACTGCAGTGTCGTGCGGAGACGGACTCCTAAACATCCCCGCCGGTGAGGAGTGCGACGACGGCGGAGAGTCAGCGGATTGCGACAGCGATTGCAGCGCCGCTACTTGCGGCGACGGCACCCTCAATGTCACAGCCGGTGAAGTCTGCGACGACGGCGTGGAAACTGCCACTTGCGACAGCGATTGCACCCCCGTGGTATGCGGCGACGGCTTGGCCAACGCGAGTGCCGGCGAAGACTGCGACGACGGCAATGCCATCGACGGCGACGGCTGCGATACCAACTGCACGATCACGGCATGCGGCAACGGGATCGTCACTGCCGGCGAAGACTGTGACGACGCCGGTGAATCGCTGAGCTGCGATGCAGACTGCACCGTAGCCTTCTGCGGCGACAGCACCATCAACACGACTGCAGGAGAGAGTTGCGATGACGGTGGGGAATCGGCCTCGTGCGACAGCGACTGCAGCGCGGCTGCTTGCGGCGACGGCCTGACCAATGTGAGCGCCGGTGAAAGCTGCGACGACGCGGGGGAATCAGCCTCGTGCAACGCCGATTGCAGTATCGCGCTATGCGGCGACGGCATCGTCAACGCCAGCGCCGGTGAGACCTGTGATGACTCGAATGTGACCGATGGGGACGGCTGCGATTCCAACTGCACCCCTACCGCATGCGGTAATGGAGCCGTGAGCAGCGGAGAAGCCTGTGACGACGGCAACCTACTCGCCGACGACGGCTGCGACGCGGCTTGCGCGCTCGAAAGCGGCTGGGACTGCGCCGGTGCGCCGACTCTTTGTTCGGAAATTTGTGGAGACGCTTTGGTCGTAGGTTCCGAGGACTGCGAGGACGGCAACTCTGTGGACGGCGACGGCTGCGACTCCAACTGCACCTTTACGGGCTGCGGGAACGGCATCGTCACGGCCGGCGAAGAATGCGACGACGGCGGGGAATCGGCAAGCTGTGACAGCGACTGCACGGTCGCGCAGTGCGGCGACGGCACCGTCAACGCTGCCGCAGGTGAAGAATGCGATGACGGCGGTGAGTCGGCGAGTTGCGACCTCGATTGCACGGTCGCGCAGTGCGGCGACGGCGATATCAACGCCAGCGCGGGGGAAATCTGCGATGATGCGAACCTGGCCAGTGGCGACGGCTGCGACGCCAATTGCACACCGAGTGCCTGCGGCAACGGCGTAAAGGCCGGAGACGAATCATGCGACGACGGCAACAACGATCCGGACGACGGGTGCTCGCCGCTTTGCGAATGCCAACTCCTGCTCTGCGGCGACCCCAACTACACTTGCGACCGGACCGCGAGCGACGCGTTTCGCATCCTACAATCCGCCGTCGGCATCGACGTGGTTTGCGCAACCTGGACTTGCGACGTGGACAGTAACGGCATGGTCTCGGCCAGAGACGCCCTGGCGATACTTCGCAAGGCAGTCAACATCCCGGTCGCCACTCAATGCGGGACCCCCAATGCGGTAACCTTTTACTTGAATGCTGCGAGCACCGCCCTCGGCTCGATACAGTTCGAGGTCGATTATACGGGCGCCGCCGGAGATTTTGTGGGTGATGGGCCGAGTGTCGCTTGTACCAATCTGCTGGCAGCAAGCACCGCGGCCTTCAACAAGATGCAAGGAAGAGTGCTGGCCATGGATTTCATCAACCTGGAGGGTTTCTCAGCGCCGCTGTCCCTGGCTCGCTGTGAATTTGCCGCTACGGGGGAACTACAAATCGAGGATTTCCAAATCAACATAAGCGAAGCCGCCAATACCCTCGGGCAAATAATCGACACCGGGGAACTCGACCTGCGAGGCTACCCGTATTAGCAAGCTACCTGAATTAGCAGAATGGACGGAATCCAAGAGGGCTCTTGACCTGCCTTACTCACGAAAGCTCGTCGCGAGCCCGCGAGCGGCAAACAGGCCGGGATGGCAAGTGGTCGCGGCTCGTCGCAAAGCTTTCATGAGTAAGGCAGGCAAGGCTGCTGCGCGTGTGGGCACTACGCGTTGACCGTCTCTCGCACCGGGTGGTAGCATTGGCGCGTGGCAGTATTGCGGGTGGCAGTATTGCGGGTGGCAGTATTGCGGGTGGTAGCATTACGCGTGGTAGTATTGGCCGGTGGACTCTGATGGAAGGCACGGACGGCCATGCAAAAAGCTGAAAACGGGGCAACTAGCCTGCATTATTCATGAAACCTCGTCGCGAGAGTCGCAAGCGCCCGTGAGATCGGCCCCAGCGCAGCGTTGAGGCCCGCAGGCGTAGTGACACTACGTCGAGGGCCGAAAAGCGAGCACGGGCCGAGATTGCGGGCGAT
>JAJRWY010000156.1 GCA_024276575.1 Candidatus Binatota bacterium | reverse complement strand
CTCTACACCGAGGGCTTCGACGGCTTCGTTACCTCCACCGCCGCCTCGATTGCTACCGGCTGGAACGACCAGTTGCCGGGTGGGATTCTCACCCACTGAAGTTACGCGCCTTTCCACGGCGCACTGAATAATGCGGGCTAACTCCATGGTATCCGTGAAGGCGCAAGGTGGCGCGGCCGCAACTCAGCCTGAAGTCTTTGTCGCCGCTAGTTGTTTCACCGCAGTCCGGGTGGGTAGAGCAGAGTTCGTATGTCACCATTGATGCTTATTTCTCTTTCGCGGATTTTCGACACGGCTACGCCTTGTCGGCCCGGAGGTATCAGGATTTCCCCAAGAGCCCCTTGCCTGGCACGTGGTTGATCTCCAGGCGGATGCCGTCGGGGTCTTCGAACAGCACAGAGTAATACCCTGGCGCCCATGCGCCTTCTTCCGGGGGATGCACGATCGCGACTCCGCGCTCCTTGACAAACTCGTAAAGCTCGTCGACATCCTCACGCGAACGCGCCCGAAAGCAGACATGGTGCAAACCGACGCGATTTTGGACGAAACGCTCGTCTGCAAACTCCTCGCCGGCTTGCTGAATCCCGAAGGCGGTGCGCCCGCCAACGCAATAGAGATAACCGTCCATATCGATGACCGGTTTCATTCCCAACAAGGCAAGCATGTCACGATAGAAGTCACGGCATTTTTCGAAACGGCTGACGGTGAGCATCACATGGGCGATTCCATTGATCTCCATTGTCGTTCTACTCCTTGCAACCCGGGACAGCGCAGTCGTAGCCGGCTAGGCCCACGGCCGCATACTTCTCCCGCGCAATACTACTCATGAAGGCCCGGCTGCGAACTCTTCCCATTAATTCGGCCAAGACTTCGCTTCGCTGTCGTTCGACGGACTACTACGCGGCGTGGCCGGAAGCGTCGAGCGACTCGGTAACGGCCTCGAGGACGCGGCCGGCATCCGAGCGCACCCGGTAATCCTCGGCCTGGTCTATCCAGCGAATAATACCGTCGGCATCGACGACGAATGTCGTCGGTATGGCCAGCGGCCTCATGATCTTACGGCCGGGTGCCGCAGCAAGGCCCTTGTCGTGGCGCAAACCGTAGAGATCGATTACGGCCAGCGAAGGATCCGACAGCAGCGTAAATCCCAAGCCGAGCTTGCGTTTCATCTTCGCGGCTTCCTCTACGGTATCGGGGCTGATGGCAACCATACGAACCCCCATGTCTTCGAACTCTTCGCGAAACTCCTCCCAGCGCTGCAACTCAGCGCTACAGTAAGGTCACCAATGGCCTCGGAAAAACTTCAAGATGAAAGGATCGCCGTGCAAGCTCGACAAGGAAAAAGAACGGCCGTCGCTGGCCGTAGCCGAGAAGTCGAGAATGGTCTCACCGGCCGCAACCTTGGGGCGGCGTTCCGGCATCCTGCTGTTCATGGTGGAGAAGAGAAAGAAACCGCCGGCGGCCAAGGCGACGAAATCGAGCAGCAAACCGAACAAGCCCGCACCGAGCAACAACGAAACTAGGCTCATGATCATGCCGGCGCCGACCACGGCTTGGAAACCGACGGGCCGCAGAGGAACCTGCATACGTTTGATCAAAGGCCAGTACAGCGCCCAAGCACCCATGACCATGAGCGCGGCCGTCAGGGCCGGCGCAAAACCACTCATAACCGACATCGTTTCATTCCGCCTTCACTGCTGATTTCCCCGCTGTTTGGCGCAAAGTTTCACCGATTCACCGCGCGAAAGCGACCGCGGCACGAGAGCCTCCAACCTGCATTATTCAGCAAACCTCGCCAGAAGAGTCGCAAGCGCCCGTAACCCCGGGCCAGTTCGGCCACCAGACCGGCCCATGCGTAGCGTTGAGACCCGCAGCAGCACCGACTGGCCTCGGGAAGGCGGCCGTCATATTGCTACACGTCTCCGGTAGCAGAGAGTGGCATTTTTTCCGCCCTCCACGGCGGAATCGGAAGGGCGGAATATGATTGCTGGACAGATACATCCTGACTTCTGGGCGGTAGCGCGCACTCTCAAAGCGCAGATCCCCGACACCTGCGGGGGTGCCGCGGTGTGCATCTACCATCGTGGGGAAAAGGTCGTAGACATCTGGGGCGGGACCAGGGATGAAAAAGGCACGCCGTGGGAACCCGACACCATCGCGCTGTCTTACTCGACGACCAAAGGTGTCGCTTCCACCCTGGCCCATATCCTGGCCGACCGCGGCCTTTTCGATTACGACGATCCGGTGGCGCGCTACTGGCCGGAGTTTGCACAGGCCGGCAAGGAAAAAATTACGATCCGACAAATCATGTGCCATGAAGCGGGGCTCTACAATATTTCCGACATCATCGACCACGCGCGCAGGATGCTCGATTGGGATTACATGGTCGATGCTCTGGCCAAGGCCCCACCTTGCCACGAACCCGGCGAGGCCCACGGCTATCACGGACTTACCTACGGGTACCTGATAGGCGAAATCATCCAGCGGACCAGCGGCAAGCCTTTCACCGAAGTGCTGCGCACCGAGATCGCGGAACCGCTGGAACTCGACGGCCTCTACATCGGACTTCCGGAGTCGGAGGCCGGGCGTCGCGCACAGTTGATACTATCCGGCATACAGGGGCCCAACAGCTCTCCGAATCGTGTCAAGACCTACATGAGCAGTATCAATCGCGTACTCGGGTTCTTGGGCCTGCCCATCGATCTGCTGCAACTGGAAGCGGCGTTGATGCCGGAAGGAATAGAAGAACTCGATTTCAACTCGCTCGACTTCCAACGCGTGCCCATACCCTCGGCCAACGGCATGTTCACCGCCCGCTCGCTGGCCCGCATGTATGCAGCCCTGGCGGCGGGCGGAGAGATCGACGGCGTACGGCTGCTCTCACAGGAAACGCTCAAGCGCGCCACCCGCGTTCAAAATACCACCATGGGGCGGGTAGTGCCGATGCCCATGCACTGGCGTCTGGGCTACCACCGCCCTTTCACCATGGGAGTCAAGGTCCCGCGCGGCTTCGGCCATTTCGGTTTCGGCGGCTCCGGCGCTTGGGCCGACCCGCAGAGGAACCTAGCCGTGGCGATGGTGCTCAATAGCGGAGTCGGTACCCCTTTCGGCGACCTGCGTATCGTACGTTTAAGTAGCTCGGCTGCACGTTGCGCCGACAAGCGATGACCTGCCACTGAGCTTGTGTGCCTTTCCACGGCACACTGAATCGTGCAGGCGAGACGGCTCGCTGAGTAATTGCGATTAGCCTGCATGCTAGGGAGAAAGTATCGATGAACGGAGCCGAAAGCCTGATCAGAACCTTTTCCGCGGCCGGCGTGAATTTGTGCCTAGCCAACCCCGGCACCACAGAAATGCCCTTGGTTGCGGCTCTCGACACCGTTGCCGAAATGCGCGCCGTACTCGGGCTATTCGAAAGTGTGTGTACCGGCGCCGCCGACGGCTATGCGCGCATGAGCGGCCAACCGGCACTGACGCTGTTACACCTGGGCCCGGGACTGGCCAACGGCGTATCGAACCTGCACAACGCCAGGCGCGCCCACTCGCCGGT
>JAJRWY010000155.1 GCA_024276575.1 Candidatus Binatota bacterium | reverse complement strand
TGGGAATCCACCCATAATTCATTACAGGTGGATGCAATGAAAAACTTCGACTATTTCCCCTACGGCGCGAAAGCCGGACAGAGCCTTACCCGGGGCCGGGGCATGGGCCGAGTCGGTGTGGCCTGGCTAGTTTACAGTTTGGAACTTATCAGACGCTGGAGCGTACTTGCGGGTACCCGCTTGTTTGTCTTATCCTCGGGGCCCGAAGGGGGCGACGGAGGCGGCAGAATCGTAGCCGCAGGACCTCCCATGATAGTGGCTGAGTGCGGGGCCTCCCATACCGGCCGTGAACTGAAAGACCCGCTCGGACTCTAGAGGCCAGCCGGCCCGGGTGTGTAAAACAATACCCTCTGTTCGAAGTCGTTCTCGAATCGAGGCGAGAAATCATGCTAGATATGGTGGTGTACCTGGATCGACCCCCGGTGCCCGGGTGCCGCAAAGTTCCGCAGAGAATAGGAAAAAAATAGGTGCCCGCGGCGGCGGGCAGTTGCCTGGACCACACTGTTGTCGCCCGTCGGAGCAAACCCCCGCAGGGCCTAGCCCACCGCCGGTTGGATGAGAGGATCTTGCCTATATGAACATCGGAATCATCATCGGCCGCATCGGTGACGTCGACGGCGTGGGACTCGAGACCGAGAAGTGGATTCATGTGCTCGAGCAGATGGGACACGACGTCTACATACTCTCGGGTATGTTCAAGAGATCCGTCGTATCGCCGGATCGGCAGACCTACCTGTCCATCCTTTCTTTTTTCTCGCCCGAGTGCGAGTGGGAGCAAAATCGGGCGTTTTTTTATCCGCCCGACGATCCCGACGAGCTGCTCTTCCGCATAGACAACAATGCGCACCGGATCGCCACCGAAATCTTCGGCTGGGTACTGCGCAACCGCATCGACGTGATCCTCTCCGAGAATGCCTCGGCACTGCCCTGCCACCTGTCGATGGGGCTCGGGATCAAGATGGCGGTGGAGAAAATGGACATTCCGGTCGTAACCCACGACCACGATTTTGCCTGGGAGCGGGGATCTCGCTACCACTCGCCCTTCCACGAGATCGGAAAGCTGGTGAGCGAGTCCTTCCCGTTGCGGCCGTCCGACCAGATCCACCACGCGACGATCAGTTCTGCAGCGAAGATCGAGTTGAACAACCGCTACGGAATCGACGCCGAGATCGTTCCCAACGTGATGGACTTCGAGCAGCCCTTTGCGCACAACGACGACTACAACCACGACCTGCTCCGCGAGATCGGCTTTGAGGACGGCGACATCCCGATGTTCCAGATCACTCGGATCGTAGAGCGCAAGGGGATCGAAACAGCGATCGACCTCGTCGATCGGCTCCCCGACGATAGAGTAAAGCTCGTCGTCACCGGAAGCGCGGCCGACGACGAGCGCAAGGGCTACTTCAAGCAGCTCATGGAGCGGGTGGCAGAGCGGGATCTCGGCGATCGTGTCCATTTCGCCTACCGTCGCATCCTGAGCCACCGCGGCAAGACCTTCGACGGGCGCAAGATCTACTCGCTCTCGGACGCGTACGCGAGTGCAGTCGCGTGCACCTACTTCAGCACCTACGAGGGATTCGGCAACGCATTCGTCGAGGCCGTGCTCGCACGGCGCCCAGTCTTCGTCAACAACTACAAGCCCGTATACTGGCTCGACATCGGCAGCAAAGGATTCAAGACGGTGATGATCGAGGACAACCAACTCAACGATCAAGCCGTGCAGGACGTCGACGCGATCCTCCACGACGAAGAGTTGCGCCGGGACATCACCGAGCATAACTTCAAGCTTGGTCGAGAGCTATTCTCCTTCCAAGTACTGGAGCGCAAGCTGGTGTCGCTCTTCGACTTCTAGAAATCCTCCCAGCGGGTTCAAGGGGGTGCCTCCGAGATTTGTGAGGCAAGATGGGGAAACAAACTACACAGATGCTCGCGGTGCTACGCGCCGCGCGGGTCGAGACATGGTTCGATCTGGGCCTCATACTCGACCGCCTGCGCGAGGACCGCGCCGTGCCCGGGATCGTCGCGCCCCCCGACTTCGACGCCTTCGTACACGACCTGCAACGTGGAATCGGCTTCGTTACGTTCGACTTCGGGGTCGACGGGGTCTCGATGGAGATCGCGAAGTATGCCGAAGCCCTGCGGACTCTGATGCCCGAGGTCCGCGTGCATTACATCGCCGGACGATTCGCCGACCCCGCCGATCACATCATCGATCACGACGCAGAGTGGCACTGCGTGCCCGAGATCGACGGCTTCGATGCCTGGCCGCTCTACCGCGACTTCTTCACACGCAAGCTCGAGCGTGGTGGGCCGCTATACAACGACCTCATCGGTCGTTTCTGGGAGGCAACCCTCGTTCTGTGCGAGGCATTAGGCCGCATCGTCGAGAGCCGCGACCTGCAGCTCCTCTACCTCGTGAACATCAATTCGAACCCGGGCAATCCCGCGCTCGCGCTCGCCATGGCGCTGATCTCCGAGTTCCTGCGCGTTCCTGTCGTCAACAACTGCCATGATTTTTACTGGGAGGGCGGGCACTCACAGGTGGAACGTGAGGTGCGCGGCCTCGCGCGCGGTCCGCGCGACCATTTCTTCACCAACGCCGACGTGGGCGAGGTGTTTTCGATCATCGAACTCCTCTACCCCTGGGAGTCCCGCCACTGGGTGCACTTGTGCATCAACGGCTCGCAAATCAGCACCCTGCGCCAACGCTTCGGTCTCAACCCGGGTAACCTGTGCGCAGTGGGGACCGCTATCGACACTGCGCGCTTCGCCCCGCTCGGCCGGCGGCACATCAAGGAAGCCTGGAGCCAGGTCTCCGAACTCCTGCGCGACGGGAGGACTCGGGTGACGGCCCATGCGGCCGAAAGCATCCTCAAGGATGGCCGCCTCGATCCGAAGCACCGCCGTCCGATCCTGATCTCGGCAACTACCCAGCGCCAGGTGGATTTCGCGAGCAACAACACGGTCTTGCTCCAGCCGACGCGAATCGTCTCCCGAAAGCGCATCGAAGTCACCTTCAAACTCGTCCGCCGCCTGTTCGCAGACGCGGCCTTCGACGGTGCGTTTCGGCAAGATACGACCAAGAAGCTCACTCTACTGGTAACCGGGCCGGTCGCGGGCGGGCACGACGGCTACCTCGATCGGCTGGTGCGCGACTTCGGGCGCCTTCTGGAACAACTCGACGCCGCCTACCGCAACCGTGTCTACCTGGGCTTCTTGTTCAGCGCGTTCGATGACGCGGCCTTCCGCGCACGCCACGAGCGCGCCCTGGGGATGCCCGAACTCTACAACCTGGCCTCCCTGGTCGTCCTGCCAAGCGAGACCGAGGGCCGGGGGCTTCCTATCATCGAGTCGGCAGCCTGCTGTGTACCGATCATGACCCGGCGCTACGAGCCCGTCGAGGTATTCCGCGAGGTGGTCGGCGAGCTTCTCGCCCGGGAGGATCGCCTTGAGGTGAACGTCTTCGAAGGCAGTTCCTTCGCCGATGTCACCATCGCCCGCCTCGTCGAGCGCTTGTTGGAGCCCGACAAGGTGGAGGCGCTGACGCAGCACAACCGAAACGTCGTCGAGCGCCGCTTCAACATGGGGGCGCTCGTTCGCGACCTCGAGGCAACGCTGCAGCGCCTCCACTTGCAGCTCTCGGATTCCACCGCTTTCCGAAGCCGCGAAGAACGAGCCCTCAAAGCCTTCCACGAACGCGTCTCGGGTAGCGGGGCGGCGCGCAAGTCCCTGCTCCAGACAGAGAATCGGGAGTACCTCCCGGGCTACGGCCGCATGGGCTTCATGCTGATGCTGAAGTCGCTCATCGATCCCAGCTACTTCCGGGTAGAAGAACAACGCCTGCGGGGGATGGCCTTCGATTACGCGCAGCGCTTAGAAACGGCGCGGGAGGCGCAGGGCCCGGTGGAACTTGCCGATCGACTCACGTTCTACAACAGCGTCGAGGCCCTCTTTCTCACCTGGGACGGCGAGATGCCGGTGCGCTTGGACCACTCCTTCGCATACCGCCATCGCAACCGCCGTCGCTATCCCTACCGCGAGTTAACGCCTCAGGAACTCACCGGGGTTATCACGCTCATCCACCGCGATCTCTTCGGTGCCCTGGCTTCGCCGGGCGTCTCGCACCAGGCCATCCACCAGGTGGCAAGTTGGCACCTCATGGTGACGCGCTGTTGCGGGGGAGAGCCTATACTCGACGACCGGGATCGATTGCTAGGTCGGATCGGGGAAAACGTCCCGTTCGCGCTCTTTACCGGCCCGCTCCTGGAGCACGAACTCGAGCTTTTCGTGCTCCAGGCCGCACGCCTACGGCTGGGGCTGGGGGCCCACGAGGAGATCACCCGGGCGCATCTGGATGCGGGTCCGGCTCTGGCCCCCATCACCCTCGTGAAACGTCGCGAGTCCATACCCGGAGAGATCGACGCAAACACACTCTCGAAGTATCTGGCAGAGTACGCCGATTCGGAACTTACACTACTGTTCCAGCGCGGCATCTGTCGTGTGATCGCGAGCGAGCAGGTTTCGCTCGGAATCGACTTCCGCCAGCTCGGTTCCGCAACTCTCACGGCTTTGCTGAAGATCCGCGATGCCAGCGGCTTCATGATTGCCCTGTGCGAGCAGGCAGCGATGACGACCGACATTGCGGCGATTGAGCGCTACCACATCGGTCGCGCCGACGACCCTCTCACCGCCGGGATTTTGGGCATTCCCGAAGGCTCAGGTTACGTGAGCTGGTTGCCGGCGGGGCTACGGTCGACGCTGGCCTATCCGACGCCGGTGCAGACCGCGAAGAGCTTGAGTGAAACTCTCAGCAGCCGACGCTACCGGAGATTGTGCAAACGTCTGGGCGAGGAGGTCGTGCTCGAAGCCCTCAGCGACGACGCGGCGCGGCGCGGATCACGGGTGGAGGATGTGCTGGCCGAATTCTCCGCTACGAGCCGCACGCGAACGGGCCCGGTCCGGCATGAGGCCCTCAACGGCCTGTACGCCGACGGTTGCCCATGGTCCGGCGTGATCGCCCGAGTCGAAGGACGACGGCCCCTCCGCTACACCATCCTATCGTCGGGCCAGGGAAACAAGACGGTTCCCGAGTTCGTGCGCCGCTTCAATCGAACACGGGGCCGACGGGCGCGAATCGCCTGGAATGGCGGCTACATCCTGAATGCCGAGTTGGTGGGCAAGCTCGGCCTGCCCGAAAGTTACATCGGCTCGCCCCTTGGTCTTATCCTCTCAAAGGGGCGGGTGCTCTCTCCACCGCTCTTCAACAAGCCCGCCTTCATGGTCGGCAAGGACCACTCTCTCGCGATTCGTCGCGTGAGCTGCGAGGGTGGCCTTCGCGCCAGGGCCGGTCGCAACACGATCGAGTTCCCGCCGCAGAGCTACAACCCGGAGCAGCCCGGTGACGCACCGTGCTTTTACGATCTCATGCATCCGGACGAGACGCTGCCCGGCGACGGCCGCATACTGGTTCGGCTTGTGGGCGCCCGCATCATAGAGGTGCGCGCGACGCGGGTCGGAGAGGCGGTCCCCATCTTACCGGTGGGATTGGTGTTCTCCTTCCCGCGCAAGAGCTTTCCTTCGGAATGGGAGGAGGGCCGGATGCTGGCCCTCGAACTCCCCGGGCTCACGCAAGTAGCCGAGGCGGTGGAGGCCGGTCCGCTGCTCCTCGACCAAGGCGAGATAGCCATCGACATGGAGTGCGAAGGCTGGAAGACGCGCAACTCGATCCTTACCCAGGCCGCGCGCCTCGACTACCTCGATATGCGGGGGCCGAAGATCGCTATCGGCCTTGACGGCGACGGCACGCTCATGGTGCTGGCGGTCAACGGGCGCATCCGGGAATCGACCGGGGCGACCCACATCGACATGGCACAGATCCTGAAGTCTCGGGGCGTTCGGACCGCGATGGGCTTCGATCCGGGAGGGAGCGCTACCCTGGTGGTCGGAGGGGAGCCGCTTAACATTTCGCCCTATAACCCCGACTACGAACGTAACATTTACTCACTACCGCCCGAGCCGCGGGGCGTGGCGAATGCGATCATCGGCTACTGAGTTGCGGCCCGAGGAATGGAGCCGGGGCCGGGGCATGGGCTGAGTCGGTGTGGCCTGGCTAGTCTGAAGTTCGAGACTCAAACAGCGGTATAGTCGTGTTCTTGCGGGAGGTTGAACGATTTTGCGTGTCAGAGTTCTGACTACACGGAGATCGTTTCGATCAAATCAAGCGCTCGGCGTTGCTCGGGCTCTGGGGTAGTGACCAGTTCGAAGGCAGGCGCGTCGGTCCCCGTTGCCTGACACCGGTTACGCACAATCGAGCTGAGCGAGGCCAGCAGTGTCCGAAAGCTGTGTACCGCGCTGTGACCGTCGGCGAGTCGTTTGGTAGCTGCCTTGCGCCGGGCGCTTGCCGAGCGTTTCGCCGGCGCGACCGGGTCGCGATGCATCTTTGCCTCCTGCTCCTCGTCACAGAATAAAAGCGGCCGCCACACTTCGAGCATGTGCCACTGAACGTAGTAGGCCATCATGCAAATGAAGATATGTGCCCGCACTGAAAAACACGGATACTCACCTGCGAACCTGTCTCGTCCGAACGCATTCGGGCGATCACTTTCGTTGTGCGGTCGACCTCGGAGCCTAGCCGGTGGCTCGCGCTGTCGCCAAAGCAGCACGTGACGGAAGACTCGTGCGGCAACCCGTACGGCGAACTCGCGCGGAAGACCCGCGCCGTGAATTGTGCAGGGAACTCGTGAATGCAACTCGGGCGGCAATTCGGGTGGAAGACCAGTGCGGGCAACTCGTGCGCCGATTCACGTGGCGGATCTATTGAGCGGTCTAGCCCGCATTATTCAGTGCGCCGTGGAAAGGCGCGTAACTTCAGTGGGTGAGAATCCCACCCGGCAACTGGTCGTTCCAGCCGGTAGCAATCGAGGCGGCGGTGGAGGTAACGAAGCCGTCGAAGCCCTCGGTGTAGAG
>JAJRWY010000154.1 GCA_024276575.1 Candidatus Binatota bacterium | reverse complement strand
TCACGGGCCGCGCGCTGCGGGAAGAGTTCGAGACCCTCGCCGACCTGCGCCGTGAGATTCCCAGGCTGATCATCGAACACAACCTCCACGGCATCGACATCGACCCGCGCGCCGTGCAGATCGCCGCGCTGGCCCTCTGGCTGCGGGCGCAGAAAACCTGGAAGAACCTCGGTCTCGAGGCGGCCGAGCGGCCGCGGATCCGGCGGTCGAACATCGTCACCGCCGAACCGATGCCCGGCGAAGAAGACATGCGGAGGGAGTTCATCAAGGCCCTGCACCCCAAGGTCCTCGGCCAATTGTTGGAAGTGGTGTTCGACAAGATGAAACTTGCCGGCGAGGCCGGATCCCTGCTCAAGATCGAAGAGGAGATCCGGGACGCCGTGGCAGAGGCGAAGAAGCAATGGCTTGAAGGGCCGAAGCCGGAGCAGATGTTGCTGTTTTCCGAGACGGCCGAGCGGAAAGTCGAACAGCAGCAACTCCGTTTCGACCTCACGGGGGTGACCGACGAACGGTTTTGGGAGCAGGCGGAGGACCGAATTCTGGAAGCGCTCAAGGACTACGCCGAACGCGCCGAGAACGGCCGCGCTCACCAAAGACGTCTCTTCGCCGAGGACGCAGCCCGCGGCTTCGCCTTCATCGACCTATGCCGGAAGCGCTACGACGCGGTGCTGATGAATCCGCCCTTTGGAGACGCGGCTCTTTCTACCCGTAGCTACATCGCTTCTCGCTACCCAGAGGCTAAGGAGGACATCTACTCGGCCTTCGTTGCACGTTTTCTTTGGAAGCTCACCAAGGGGTTTCTTGGCATTATCTCTAACCGTACAGGATTCTTCCTTACAGGGATGCAACGATGGCGCGAGAATATACTCTTGGGAACATCAGGTCTACTACTCGTCGCCGATCTAGGCGATGGCGTCCTAGATGATGCGCTTGTTGAAGCAGCAGCCTATGTCCTTGGCGGAGGGGCAGGTTCAAGCGTCTTTTTCCGCTTGCTGGACAAGGCCGACAAGGCGCAGCCGCTGTTCACTAATATCGAAAAATTCATTCGTGGTGAACTAGGCCACGGGGTTTTCCTGAATGACACGGCAGCATTCAGCATCCTCCCAGAGTCGAGGATTTCATACTGGGCTCCGGCGAGCGTACGAATGATCTACCGCAGACTTGCAGGTGCGCGTGGTAGCGGGCTCGACGTCAAATTCGGACTCTCAACCAAGGACGACTTTCGATTCCTGCGCCTCTGCTGGGAAGTATTACCCGATCGGATCGCCCGGGACCAGGAAGACGCTATTTGGGACAAGCCATGGATGTACATCGCTAAGGGTGGTGAGTACTCCGTCCACTACTCTGATATCCATCTAGTCGTCAATTGGGCGTATCGTGGGCGCGAAATCGCTGCTAGAGTCATCCAACGATACCCCTATCTGAACGGAGATGCCAACTGGGTTCTGCACATGGAGGTCCCCTACGGTCGTCCTGGAATAACGTACACGAAGCGCACGACAAGCGGCTTTAGCCCGCGCTTCTTACCGTCTGGATGCTTAATAAGTGATATGGGGTGTACGATCTACGCGGATGATGATTCGAAGCTGACTCGCGCCTTGGTGATATATGCATCACGTTCATTTTCTTACATGCTGGAGTTCAACGTTGCATCAGGCGATTCGGTGCGATCTGGCAGCGCGGCACGGCACTATGAGATCGGCACAGTATCGGCAGTGCCTATTCCACACGTAACAGAAATCAGAGAGGAGAAGGGGCGGGACGCCGTTTCTACGTGGCGCCTAAAGGCAAAGCACGATGGGCGCAATGAGACTGGGCGGTACTTTGTTCTTCCCTGGCCTTCTGAGACACGGGTGGAATCTCTTGGCACTTGCGCCGCCACGATTCGCGGTCTGGAGTTGACAGAGTGTGTCGAAATCCTCGCCAAAGCTGCCGCCGCCGAGGATGAGGTCCAGCGTTGTTACGGATTTGACGAGGAGGCGGTCGCGGCGTGTACGACCGAGTTTGGTCCGGATGTAGTTCGATATCCGCAAGCGATGGATGAAGAGGAGATGGCCCTACTGGCCGACCTCTGGAATGCACGCATTTCTAATGTCATTGCGCAGACTTCGGAGGCGCTAGGATTCCGGCGCTTCATTTCCAAGATGACTTACATCGCCAATCGTCGACTGGAATTGATATGCCATCGATTCGGTAGACATCCTGAAACAATCGTCAGAGCTCTTCGGAAGCTGCCGGCAACTTCAGAGGAAGCAGTTGAGCTCACGCAACGCATCCTTTCATATGCAGTAGGCTGTGACTTGGGCCGCTGGGACATCCGCATCGCTCAGGATCCATCGCTTGCTCCGAACCTGCCTGGCCCATTCGATCCGCTTCCGGTCTGCCCGCCGGGGATGCTGGTTGGGCCTGACGGCCTGCCAGCGAAGCGCGGCGGCATCGTGAGCGAGGAGTGGCTGCGGGCGCGGCCGGATGCGACCACCCTGCCACCGGACGGCGCCGTCTCGAAGCCGACCGTAGCGGATTCCGAGTATCCGCTCCGCATTTCATGGGGCGGCATCCTCGTGGATGATCCGGGTCATCCGGAAGACATCTCTGCGAGGATCGGTGAGGTGCTCGAGCTCCTGTGGGGAGACAGGGCGCCTGAGATCGAAGAGGAGGCGGGCGAAATCCTGGGCGTGCGGTCGATCCGCGAGTACTTCAAGAAGAAGTTCTTTGAGGACCATATCAAGCGCTACTCCAAGAGCCGCCGCAAGGCCCCCATCTACTGGCAGCTCGCCACGCCGTCGGCCAGTTACTCGGTGTGGTTGTACTACCACCGGTTCGGCCGCGACACTCTGTACCGGGTGCTCAACGACTACGTGAACCCCAAGCTCCAGCATGAGGAACGAAGGCTCGCCAGTCT
>JAJRWY010000153.1 GCA_024276575.1 Candidatus Binatota bacterium | reverse complement strand
CGAGTCTGTGACTTTTCACAATCATGGACCCAGTGATTTTCATAATCATGGACCCAGGCCCCGAGGCCGATTTCATTTTCTATCACACGGCCGCGGCGTTGGAACCGCGGCGTGCCGAGGATGACGTCTCCTTAGCCCGCGGGGGCTGATTTCGGGGGTCGTGCAGCCCCGGTTCCGTCCGAGATCGTGTCTCCTGAGCCGTTTGAGGGCCTCCTTTTTAGCCGTGACTGTCCCGGCGCGAGCCTTTTGCGATAGCTCTCTCCTTCGATGACCACCTGGTGGGCGTTGTGTGCCAGGCGGTCCAGGGCGCTTTGCGCCAGGATCGGATCGTCGAACAGCGGGATCCACTCGGCTACGTCGCGATTGGAAGTAAAAATCGTTGAGGATCGGCGGTGCCGCTCGATGATGAGTTCGTAGATGTCGCTGGAGGCGCGAGCGTCCAGGCGGCGAAGTCCGAAGTCATCGACAATCAAAAGTTCGGGAGCCAACAGAGCGCGCATGCACTTGTCGACCGTGTAGTCGGCGCGTGCCTGATTGAGTTGGCGCAGCAGGACATCGGCGCGCAAGAAGCGAACACGCTTTCCGGCTCGACACGCGCCATGGCCGAGTGCGCTTGCGATGAAGGTCTTGCCGACACCGACCGGGCCGAGCAATAGAACATCCTCTTTGCGCTCCAGGAAGCCGAGTCCGAACAAGTCGCGCACGCGGTCGCGATCAAAGGTGATCGGCGCGTCCCAGTCGAAGCTCTCCAGAGTTTGTTCTTGCTCGAAGCAGGCTCTGGAGAGCCTGGTCTCCAGATTCTTGTGCTCTCGCCGATCGATCTCGTCTTGCAGTACAAGCTCCAAGTAGTCGTGAAGCGCGAGCTTCGACTTGCGAGCATAGGCGGTGCGGTCGGGCAACGTGGCCAAGATGCCCGAGAGTTTCAGACGTTTGAGCACGGCCTTTAGGGACTGGTTAACTTCCATCGCTTTTCTCCTTTGGGTTGTTGGGCGTGTCAGGGGGGTTGTTTCTGAAACTGGACGGCTCTCGCTCGAAGCGAAGCGGCATCTGGACGACAGTGGCAACGACCGCACTGTCTTGTTCGCCGCCGGCCAGAGCATTCTCTACGATGGTTTTGACCCGACGCACGTTGATCAGGTCGAAGGCCAGGGCGCGGCGGCACGCCGCATCCACGCGAGCCGGGCCGTACTTTTCAGTCAGTCGCATCAAGGATTGGGCTTGTCGCAGCTTGGCCCAGGGGAAGTCGCCCGCCAGCAAGAGTTCGGTGAAGCGGCCGATGCTCGTGCCGCAAGTCCTGGCCCGGGCGATGAGGCGGTTCGGGTCGCGCATGGCATAATCGGTCTTTTCCGGCGGATAGTGAGCGTAGTTGGTCGAGCGTTGGCCCGGCTTTTTGCGCTCGTGCGTCTCGAGCAGCTCGCCGCGGTAGTAGATACGTACCAGCCATCGATCGCCTCGCACGGTGACCTGCTTGCCCTTGTAGGCGAATGGCGCCGAGTAAAGAGCGTTCTCGAAGCGCACGTGACAGTCCGGATGCACCTTGGGTTCGCCCCAGCTGGGCACGTCGAAGTGCTCTGGCGGGTCCAGCGGAAGTAGCGCCGGCTGCTCGAACTTCTCAAACTCGACAAAGGGCTGTTTACGGGTGGTGCCGTGGATGCGCATGCCGGCGCGCCCCACGCACCAGGCCTCGACGCGGCGCTGCACGTCATCGCGATCCATAAACTCTTCACCGCGAAAGAAGTTTTCTCTGACGTAGGGAACTTGACGTTCCACGTGAGGCTTCTGCTTCGGCTCGCGAACGACACAGGCGTCGATTACGAAGCCGCGATAGTTTGCGTACTGGTCAAACGTCCGATTGAAGAAAGGATCGTAGCGGTCGGCTTTGGTTACGCCGGCCTTGAGGTTATCCAGGATTACGCGACGCACGACGCCGCCGAAGAAGTCCCAGGCATGCTCGAGCCCTTCAATGAAGTCTTCGATCTTTTGCGTGTGCGTCGTCCACACGAACTGGTGACGGCTATGCACCAGCGTGACGATCAAGGCGTGCAGTTTGCGACGACGACCGGTGGCTGGATCGTCGATCATTCCGAGATAGCCGAAGTCAACCTCGGCGACTTCGCCGGCCTGGCAATCGGCCATGCGCACCGTAGTGCGACAGCGGCCGACATCCAGGTGCTTGCGCACGAAGCGATACAAGGCGCTGTAGCTAACCTCGACGCCTTCGCGGGCCAACAAGATGTGCACCTTGGCCAGTGTTAGCGGACGGCCAAGCGGCGGATCGAGCCAGCCGCGAAGCTGCTTCAGGTGCTGCTGCAGCTTGATCTCGCTGGTGCCGCTCGGCGTCGTGCCAGGCCCTGGCCGCAGTGCGATCGCAACGCGCGTGGCCAGCGCCTCGTCGGGCTCGGTCGGCCCTCCCGGCTCCCAGCCCAAGGCCCGGCCACGCTTGATGTAGCGAGCGATCGCCTGGCGCGACCGCCCCGTCCCCCTCGCGACCGAGCGCCGCCCCTCACCGGCGTGAACGCGCCGCAGAACCTCCAAAATCTCCCACATACCATGCTCCCGATAGGCCATCTCGTCCCTCCAATGGGTACGAGAGTGCCTCAACAGGGCCTCGGGGTGGGTACATGTTTGTGAAAACCGGTGGGTACATGTTTGTGAAAAATGCGCCCGTCAGGTGGGTCCATGATTGTGAAAAATTACAAGTCTGCAACGTCACGTCGTCAAAGGCCGTACATACTGGCGCATCGTCGAATCCAAACGCGTCAATGGCAGGCCTCGCGCCGTTCCGCTGCTCTATCTCGGTAGCGCTGATGCCTTGTTGCAACGACTGCTCG
>JAJRWY010000016.1 GCA_024276575.1 Candidatus Binatota bacterium | reverse complement strand
CGTGGCCGAGCGGAGCGTTCGCCGAGCGGAGCGTACCCAACCGTACGTGAGCATCGGCGGGCGCGAGTACGGCCGCGGATGGCGTGCTCCAGCGTGAGCCAGAGGCGATTTACGCCGTGAATTATTGTCCGATCAAGGTTAAGACCCGCAGGCGTAGTGCCACTACGTCGCGGGCCGCCGGCCCGCGAAGCAGCGCAGCGGGGGAACGAGCGCAGGCCGAGTTTACGGGCGATCGAGACTCGTAGCAGAGCTTTCATGAATGACCCAGGTCAGTCATTTTCGTAGTAGACGTCGGTGGTCAGCTCGTCGACCGACGGAAACGGCGCAGCCTCTGCCGCGGCTACCGACTTTTCGATCGACTCCCTTACCTCGTCGTCGATCCGTCTAAGATTTCCCTGCTCGACCAGACCGCGTGACACGGCCTCGGCTTCGAACTTGTCGAGCGGATCGCGCTTGGTCTTCCATTCTTCCGTTTCTTCCGGCTTACGATAGGTCATCGGATCGCCTACATAGTGCCCGTAGTAGCGGTAGGTCTTGCACTCCAGAAGAGTCGGCCCCTCACCCTTGCGGGCCACTTCGATAGCTCTGCCCGCCTTCTCGTAGACGTCAAAGAAATCCATACCGTCGGCAGATTCCGTGCGCATACAGTAAGAAGCGGCTCTCTTGGTCAGGTCGGTGCTGGGGGTTACGAACTCGGTCGGAGTGGCCTCGCCGTAGCCGTTGTTCTCCGCCACGAATACGGCCGGAAGGTTCCATACCGCCGCCATATTCAGACCCTCGTGAAACTGTCCCTGGTTGGTGGCACCATCACCGAAGAACGCGACAGCAACCCCGCCCGTCTCTTTGATCTGCGCGGTCAGCGCGGCACCGACAGTAAGAGGAATGCCGGCACCGACGATGCCGTTGGCGCCCAGCATGCCTTTGTCCAAGTCGGCTATATGCATGGAACCGCCCTTCCCCTTACAGGTGCCGGTGCTACGCCCGAACAGTTCGGCCATCATGCCGTCGATATCGACCCCCTTGGCGATGCAGTGGCCGTGCCCTCGATGATTGGAGTTGACCACGTCCCCGTCACGCAAATGGGCGCAAACGGCAACCGCAATGGCCTCCTGTCCGGCACACAGATGCAGAAAACCCGCAAGCTTGCCGGTATTGACCAGCTCCGAAAGCTTGTCCTCGAACATGCGAATAGTCCGCATCTTGCGGTACATATCCATCAAAGTTTCAGTGGATAGATCCACACCCGCCTCCTTTACCCTGCATTATTCATTACACCTCTGCTACGAGCCTCAATCGCCCACGATCTGGAGACGTGCCCTTTCGCCCGCTGCGCGTAGGACCACCTAGCCGATCTTAGGGGCGCTTGCGACACTCGCGGCGAGGTCTCATTAAGAATGCAGGTTACTCGACCACCATTTGATTCTTCAACACGCAACATACGCCGTTCGGCGCTTCGCAAAACTTGTTTTGCCTATTCCCACGAACGCCTTGAGTCAACCGGCATTTTCCAAACGGAGGGCCGATTACCGCTATATGGGTAATAAGAGGCCTACCGAGTAGGTCCGAGGAGGCAGTTCCGGCTTACCGATGGGCCTAGCTTACTGGCAGTTCCGGCTTGCTGGCGGTACTGGCTTGCTGGCAGTTCCGGCTTCCTGGCGCTACTGGCTATGTCCCGCTGCTCCCGGCTGTGCTAGAACTGCGGGTCATTTGCCGGCCGTTTGCGGGCGGCTTGTGAACCACTTGCACTGCACGATCTGATCCAGGAGGACACTTCATGAGCTATCTCGTCACCGGCGCCACCGGCTTCATAGGCCGCCACCTCGTCTCGCTACTGGCCAAGCGGGGAGAGCCCGTTTACGTGCTGCTGCGTAGGTCTTCGACCGACCGCTTCAACGAACTGCGGGCACAATGGGACGGCCCCGTTGAAGCCGTATTCGGCGACCTCGCAGAGCAGCGCCTGGGCATAAGTGACGAGGACATCGAGCGCTTGGCGGGAAACATCCGCCATATGTTTCATCTGGCTGCACTCTACGACATGACCGCCGATGCCGAAGCTCTGGCAAGTGCCAACATACAGGGGACGCGCAACGCCATCGAAACCGCGTCTGCCGTACAGGCCGGATGCTTCCACCACGTCAGCTCTATCGCCGCGGCGGGGCGCTATCGAGGCCTGTTTCGCGAAGACATGTTCGAAGAAGCAACCGAACTTGACGACCCCTACTTCCGCACCAAACACGATTCCGAAGGGCTGGTGAGGACTTCGTGCGCGGTGCCATGGCGAATTTACCGCCCCGGCGTAGTGGTGGGGCACTCCGGAACCGGGGAAATGGACAAGATTGACGGCCCCTACTACTTCTTCAAGCTGATTCAAAAGCTGCGCAACGCGCTACCCCCATGGCTACCGCTGATGGGTATACAAGGCGGCCCCCTCAACATCGTGCCCGTCGATTTCGTGGCGGCGGCGATGGATGTCATCGCTCACAAAGCGGACCTCGACGGCGGCACTTTTCATCTCGTGGATCCCAAGCCGAAAACGGTGGGGGAGTCCATGAACATTTTCGCGCGTGCCGCCCACGCTCCAGAGTTCGCGGTGCGGGTTGAGATGAAAGCGAAAAATATAGTGCCACCCATGGTGCGAAGCGCGGTATCGAACCTCCCCCCGATTAGGAAGATTACCGACACCGTTCTCGACGACATCGGAGTGCCGCGAAGAGTGTTACGCTTGGCGGAACAGCGTACCGAGTTCGACTGCCGTGAAACGGAGCGGGCGCTGGCAGGAACGTCGATAATGGTGCCCCCGCTCGAAAGCTATGCGGCCAAATTATGGGATTATTGGGAACGCAACATGGATCCCGACTTGTTTCGCGATCATTCACTGCGCCACGCCGTTGAAGGCAAACGAGTTCTCATCACCGGAGCATCGGCGGGAATAGGCCGTGCGGTCGCCTTGAAAGCCGCTGCCGCCGGCGCCCGGGTGCTGCTTGTCGCCCGCTCGGGCGACAAGCTCAATGAGCTTCAAACCGAAATCGAAGCAGCCGGCGGCAACGCCCATGTCCATACCGCTGACTTATCGGACAACGACAGTTGCGACGCACTGGTGCACGAGATCGTCGAACGACACGGCGGTGTAGACGTACTGGTAAACAACGCGGGACGCTCGATAAGGCGATCTCTCGCCCAGTCCAGCGATCGCTTCCACGACTTCCAGCGCACCATGCAATTGAACTACTTCGGGGCACTCAAACTCATCTTGGGTTTCTTGCCGGGCATGACCGAGCGCAAACTCGGTCATATCATCAACGTCTCGTCGATCGGCGCGCAGACCAATCCTCCGAGATTCTCCGCCTACGTGGCTTCCAAAGCCGCGCTGGACGCGTTCTCACGATGCGCCGCTTCGGAATTGGTCGACGACGGCATCGCGATAACGACAGTCTACATGCCCTTGGTCAAGACCGAGATGATAGCGCCGACGAAGATCTACCGGGCCTTTCCCACGATAAACCCCGATGAAGCGGCGGAGATGATCTGCGACGGGATGATCGACCGGCCCAAACGCATCAGTACGAGGCTCGGAGTTTTCGGAGAGGTGGCCTACGCCGCAGCACCCAAAGCCGTCGACGTACTGCTCAATCAGGCCTATAAGCTGTTCCCCGAGTCGGCGGCAGCCGGCGGCAAGCAGGGCCAGGAAGAAGAAGTCTCCTCCGAAGCCATCGCCTTCGCACATCTGGTGCCGGGGGTACACTGGTAGGATCGGGGGATCGAACGCGGCCGGGCAAGAACCGTTGCCTTCACTTACTCGCCACGCCGGCGTGCGATGGTCAAGATCAAACGCGAAGCGTAGCCGGACATCGGAAATGTGGCAGGCAAGCCCGCGTCAATTCATGAAAGCTCTGCTACAAGCCTCTATCGCCCGAGATCTCCGCCCGTGCTCGTTCGCCGTTTGCGCTTGGGTCGATCTTACGGACGCTTACAACTATCGCGACGAGGTTTCAGAAATAATGCCGGCTAGAATTCCCTCACGGGGGTGGACTTCCGCGGCGGGTATATGGGCCCGTGCTTGGGCGGCATACTATTGTAGACCCAATCGATGTCGACGACTCCGGCCTTGACCGCGAGGAAGCGGCGGTAGCCGGAAAAGGCCCCGCGCATCAACACGCTCTCCATTTGAAGATTTAGCGCGAACACCGCTACGGGCGTACCTGCCTGCAGCAAACTCAATTCATGCGCATAGACCGAGGGTGAGAAGAGCAGGCGCCGGGCCCCGGCCACGGTCACGGGGACCACCGGGACAATCACCGGAAAGCCGTCCTCGCCGACCCAACTCAAGAACTTCAGCGTGGATTTATCTCCGACTAGGTGTTCAGCCCAGGGTCTCAAGGCAGCTTCGCCTTCGACACCGGAGAAGCGCTTGATCAAGCTCAACAACACCGCGCCGGCAACGATCGGAGCCACTTTGAGAGTTTCCATACCTCCGGCTTCGACAAGGTCGAGATAATGAACCGTGTGGATACCGAAATAAGAATTGTAGCGGAACATCGGCTTGCGGTTGTACAACTCGTAGTCTTCCCCGCTCTTGGCCTTGCCGGTCCAACGCAAACGGCCGCGCCACAGTTGCTTATCCTGGTTCATCACGCAGAACGCCGCACGCGGATTCTTCTGCAGTTGATCCTTGCTCCAGCCTTCACAAAACTGGCCGAACATGAGCTTGTCGCAACTCTTGGCCTGCAGAGATGTTATGAGACTCAAATGCGGCAATCCGCCGGCATCGACGGTGGCGATCAAGCCTATCTTGGCGTCCTTCTCGAACTGTTCGACGGCGTATTCGTCGAGACAAGGCTTGGCGTTCATATCAGCTCGACGATTCCCGCACCGAGTCCCCGGCGCATTCGATTCGTGTTCTTCCCGTAGCGATTACTATCGACGCATCCCGAAGCGATCGGCAGGCCCAATCCTTACAGCGCAGCAACTGTTCCGGAGTCATCAACCCGGTCCCTTCGAAAGTCCAACTACGTCCCAGCCGCCGGTACTTGTCGCCAGCAAGGTTGTTAAACGAACACAGCTCCCAGCGCGACACCAGGCCCTCGAGATGAGCGGAAATGAATTCTCCAACCGCACGGATATTGCGCTCGTCTGCGGTCGCTCCGGGAATCAGCGGTGTGCGAATCCACAATTCCGTGGGACCGCCCCCCTCGCGCATCTGCACGGCCAGTCGCTGCAGGTTCGATAAGATCCGCTCATTGGGTTGTCCAGTGAAATCCCGATGCTTCTCGGAATCCATTTGCTTCAAATCGTAGAGAACGAGATCGGCTCTTGACGCAATGGCCTTCAAAGCGGCCGGAGAACACATGCCACTCGTATCCACCGCGGTATGATAACCGCGTGCCTTGCACGCCTCGATAAACGCCGTAACGCAACTGGGCCACAGACCCGGCTCGCCGCCTGAGATGGTTACTCCTCCACCGGAGGTTTCAAAATAGCTCTCGTCCTTGGCGACTTCTTGCAGCAAATCGTCGACGTCCCATTGTGTACCAATGAGTTCGAGCGCCGCCGATGGGCAATCCTGGACGCACTTTCCACATAGCGTGCAGCGAGAGAAATCAATCCGTATCTCAGCAGAGTCCGTACGGATGATCGCATCATCTCCGCAAGCCGCATCGCAAGCTCGCGACGCTATGCAGGCGCGGGCATGCCAGACCACTTGCGGTTTGACGCTGACGGCTTCGGGATTGTGACACCAACCGCATTCCAGGCTGCAGCCTTTGAGAAACACTGTGGTTCTCAGACCAGGCCCGTCCTCGGTCGACATCCGCTGTATATTCAGAACCGTGGATTCACCCGAAGATACTCCCGCCTGCGCCTGTGCGATAATGCTCAATTGCCGCCTGCTCCGTCTCTAGCCTAGAATATTCACGAAAGTTCGTGGTGGAAACGCCGCGTGCACTTCAGCTCCGAACGAGCGCAGCGACGAGGCCCCGGGATGTCGTGCAATCGGCGGTCGTAGCAGAACTCTTCATGGGCAATGCCGCTTAGAGCGCGTTGTGCATCTCTCGTGCGATGATCTCGTCTTGTAGCTCACGACCTATGCTAGTGAAGTAAGCATTGTAGCCGGTAACACGCACCAGCAGGTGCCGGTAATCCTCGGGGTGTTTCTGGGCGTCTTTGAGCATCTCGGCATCGATCATGTTGACCTGCAGAGCCGTGCCTCCGTTGATACAGTAGGCGCGCAGGAAAGCCTTGAACTTCTCCTTGTGCTCATCGTCACGCAAAAGAGAGGGATTGAAGGTCATGGTGTGACTGGCACCGTTGGGCAACATGTTGAGATATTCGCCCCAATCCCCGAACCCGTCGCCGGCCCGACCGCCGAGCGCCTTGCCCACCGAGTTAACGTTGGCAGTCGGTCCGTTTATATCTGCCCCGTTGGAAGGGCAGATGGCGTTGGACAAAAACTGGCCTTGGGGACGGCCGTCGGCACTGGCCGCCATTATGAATCCGTCTCCCACCCAGTAATTCCAACTGAGCATGCCCGGACGGAACCTCCGTCCGGTCGCCGTAGTGCTGTGCTTCCAAGTCTCTCCGGTCCACAACTCCATCACATAGCGAGCCATCTCGTCGGCAGCCGCATCGTCTCTTCCGTACTTGGGGGCACGGAACTTCGCCCAGGCCTGCAGAGTCTCGTGGCCTTCCCAGTTATCGCGAAGAGCCTGCAGCAGCTCGGCCATAGAGCATTTCTTCTCGTCAAAGACTAGGTACTTGATGGCGAGCAGAGAGTCGACGGTAGTCGCGAAAGTCACGGCTTCCAGTGTGGTAAAGTTGAGTTCGGGCCCGCCGCGCGTAATGTCGAGTGCTTTCTCTGCACAGCCGCGAACCAAACAGGACAGATACGGTGTGGGACTGAAACGCGCACGGATGGATTCTCCCCGGTCGTACACCTGTACGCATTTCTCCACGATGTACCGGGTTTGTTCTTGGTAGGCCCTCATGAAGCGATCCCAGGATTCGAAAGCCGTCGCATCGCCGCTGCGTGGTCCATCTTGGGTAAGCGGAGACTCTTCACCCGTCAGAACGTCGACTGCCGGCAGCAAATCCTTCCCTCCGCTAAGCGCCAATTCTACGGCTTTCAGCAAGTTGAGATTACTATCCACGGTGCCGGAGCGGTCATTGCCGACCATGGTGTTCTCTAGACAACCCACCGGAGCATACTCGTGCACGTTACTCTCGTTGATCAGTTCCTCGACCCCGGCCTCTTTCGCCTCCCTGAGCATCCCCGCCATCGACCTTTCATCGAAGTTGAGTAGGAAGGGCGCACCCTGGCTCGTGGATATCATCGACACCACGGTATCCAGGAGCTGCTCGGGCGAGTTGCGATGCAACCTGACGTTAGGCTTGGGTTCGAGTATCGGCGCCATTTCATCGATGACTTCCAAAATCGTGTAGGTGAGCACGTTGGTCATATCGCGACCGTCTTCGCCCAACCCCGACAGTGTCATCAACTGTCCAAAACCCGCAGTGATTCCTTGGTTTCCCCCCACTCTTATCATCGCGTCGTATGCGGTATTGGCGTGAACCCAGAAACACTTGAGGATCTCTTTGCCGAACTCGGCGTCCATCCCGGCAGCACGGGAGCGCTGCCAGTAAGGCAATAGATACTGGTCAACCCTTCCGAAACTCACTCCCGGGCCGGGGTAGTTCTCATCGCTCATGATGAGCATGTGGTTCAGCCACAAGGCCTGCAGCGCTTCCCAGAACGTTTCCGCCGGCTCCCAAGGGATACGGGTAAGCATAACGCTCATCTTTTCCAGTTCCGCGCGGCGTTCCAGATCCCGTTCCGCCTCGGCCTCACGCGCGCAGAGCTTGGAATAGCGGGCGGCCAAATCGCGAGGCATCATCGCCGCCGTCATCATGGCACGGAGTTGCTCACCTTTGGACCCGCGCCTGTCGTTCTCCGAAAGCTGCGAATAACGCGTGGAAAGATCTTCGTAGACTCCCTTCCAGCCGATGTTCAAGAGACGGGCATGGTCCGGGATGAGGTGCCCGGAAGTCGGGCCGGTGTTTCCGTAACCGTGGTCATGGAACCACTTTACGGCAGCTCGCAATCCGGCGCGGCCGAGCACGAGTTCGTTGCGCTCGCGGGCCTCTTTTTCGTTCCAGCAACGCGAGGCGAGAATATTGAATCGCGCCCCGGCCAATAAATCCCCGGGGAGGATCTCCTGCGGCACACAGTCAACCATTACTTTGCGAATGAACCAAGCCCGACGTTCGACAAGGCTCCAGTCCCAGAAGTCGGGATGCAACTCTACCGGCTCCGCCGCCTGCAGAGTCGAAGATATGAACGGTTGAAAAAATGCGTAGGTCTCGGGGACTATGTAGTAGGCAATCTCGTCGTAGAGAACGTCCCAAGGCGTACCGGTAGTCCAGCAGCTGAACTCGTTATTCCATTCGCGGCCCACCCCTTCAAAAAAATAGTCGCGTAACCACTGTATACGCGGCGATAAACCATGCGGAGTCTTCATCGCTTGGTCGAAGTGTGTGGCAGCGGCAGTGCTCATAGGCTTTCTCTCCCGCGGCGCCGCCGGGGTGGCAATGCCGCTGAATTGGGTGAATTCCGGCGAATTCCGATGAACCCAGACTACTCGAATACGCCCTATTGCAGGGCGGTGCAAGACTGGAGATTGCGTGTAATGCGCGCCCGCGCAATAAGTCTTCAACCGCGAGTAAACTTGGCCTGGATTTTTCATGAAGAGTTCCGCAACGATCGCCGATCGCATGCTATCTCGGGGCGTTCGCCGCTCGCCGGCTCACGTCACGCTATCCTCGGCCCTAGCCGTAGCGCATATCAGGCCTACGGGTCTCATTGCTGCATGCGTGCGAGCCCGGAGTACGCTTGGCGCTGCCGCGACGGGCTTTCATGAGTAATCCAGGTTCGGTCCAGGGCGATAGGTTGTAACCCTTCCGCCCTGTCGGACCGTGAAGAAACGATCAAGGAGATACCGATATGCAGCGTTTCGAAAACAAGGTCGCGGTCGTCACAGGCGCAGCCTCCGGCATCGGCAAAGCGGCGGCCCAAAGACTGGCCTCCGAGGGTGCCTCTATCATGTGCTTGGACCTGCAAGAACAAGCGTTGGATGAACTTCGGGCCGAGCTGAGCGGCACGGGTGCCTGCGTGGAAACACTTCGTTGCGACATTAGCGACGAAAGTGCGGTGATAGCGGCGATTCAGGCCTGCCTGGACCGCTTCGGCAAACTCGACGTGCTGTGCAACGTTGCGGGCATTCTGCGCTTCGATCACACACACGAGATTTCGCTTGCGGACTGGAACCGGGTCCTTTCGGTAAACCTGACCGGCACTTTCCTTACCTGCCGGGAGTCGATCCCCCACCTGCTGCAAAGCAAGGGTAACATCGTCAACGTCGCATCCATTGCGGCACTGGCCGGACAGCCGTGGGCCGGCGCATACGCCGCCTCGAAAGGAGGGGTGCTGGCGCTCACCTACAACATCGCAGTCGACTACGCCAAGCAGGGCTTGCGCGCCAATGCGGTGTGTCCTGGAGGAGTCGCAACCCCGATGCTCGGCGAGTTCCGCTTGCCCGAAGGCGGGGACCTGAAGCTGCTCGACCGGGTGACCCCACCCAACGGCATGGCCGGCCCTGAGCATGTAGCCGGGGTCATCGCGATGCTTGCATCCGAAGACGGATCCCATATCAACGGGGAATACATAAGGGTGGACGGTGGCACTCACGCCTAGACCGCGAGCGTTGGCGGTCGTCTTGGCGCCCCTACGATTGCCGGCCGTCCCCACGGATCAGCGGCCCGGCGATTGTTCGGCCAGCGATTTTCGCTTAATCGCTTAACCTGCATTATTCATGAAGCTCGGCTGCGAGCCGCAAGCGTCCGCCATCGCGGCTCACCGCTTTTCGGCCCTCGACGTAGTGTTAGTACGCCTGCGGGCCTCAGTGCTGCGTTTGGAGAGATCTGGCAGACGCTTGTGATTCTCGCGACGAGCCTTCATGAATGTTGCTGGGCAACTGCTATCTTGCGTTCGTATTTAGAGGTGCCCCGGTAGAGTTTCCTCCAACGCCCTCCCGGCAGCGGACGGAACGAGCCTTCGTAGAGGCTTGCAAGGAGTTGAGAAACAATGAGTGAGGAATCGAAAACGCAATCTCTCGCGACCATGGCGCTCCACGCCGGCCAACAACCCGACCCGGCAACTAACGCCCGCGCCGTACCGATTTATGCCACCACTTCCTACGTCTTCAACGACACCGATCATGCAGCCAGCCTTTTTGCCTTGTCGGAGTTCGGCAATATCTACACGCGGTTGATGAACCCGACCAACGACGTCTTGGAGAAACGCCTGGCAGCTATGGACGGGGGCGCCGCCGCTCTTTCCTTTGCATCGGGACAGTCAGCGATAACCGCAGCGATTCTCACCATCTGCCACTCCGGTCAAAACTTCATCTCTTCGACGAGCCTCTACGGTGGCACTTGGACCTTGTTCTCTCAGACTTTCAAGAACCTCGGCATCGAGGTGCGTTTCTTCGACATGGACAAGCCGGAGCAGATCGCCGAGCTCGCCGATGAAAACACTCGATGTGTCTACTTCGAAAGCATCGGCAACCCGAAGAACGATGTCCCCGACTTTGCCGCCATCACCAAAGCCGCTCACTCGCTTGGACTGCCCGCCTTGTGTGACAACACCGTAATGACGCCGATGTTGCTGAGGCCGATCGAACATGGTGTCGACATCGTCATCCATTCCACCACGAAGTTCCTAGGCGGGCACGGCACCCATTTAGGCGGCGTCATAGTGGACAGTGGGAAGTTCCCGTGGGCGGCACAGCCGGAGAAATGGCCGGAGTTTTGCGCACCCTGCCCTTCCTACCATGGCATGGTGTTCGAAGAAGCGTTGAGACCCGTGGGCAACATTGCCTACATACTTCACATCAGAACCAACTGGTTGCGCGATACCGGGGCGGCAATGAGCCCCTTCGCGAGTTTCCTTACCTTGCTGGGCGTCGAGACTTTGCACCTACGTATGGCACGCCACTGCGAGAATGCGATGGAAATTGCGGAGTTCTTGCGTGACCACTCAGCGGTCGAATGGGTCAACTATCCGGGCCTGCCCGACCACAAAGACTACCAACGCGCTTTGCGCTACCTGCCCAACGGTTGCGGAGCAATACTGGGATTCGGCATCAAGGGCGGAGAAAAGGCCGGTAGAAAGTTCATCGAAAGTGTCCGCCTAGCGAGCCATCTCGCCAATATCGGAGACGCCAAGACTCTGGTCATTCACCCGGCCTCAACAACACACTCGCAGCTATCCGTCGAAGAACAGCAACAAACCGGAGTTTTCCCCGAGTTTATCCGGGTGTCGGTCGGCATAGAGGACGTCCGCGATATCGTCGCGGATCTCGACCAAGCACTGCGGGCCGCGGTCGCTTCGTGATTCCAAACACAATCGGTCGGGGATGAATCGAGAAACCGCACGGAAAGCCCGGTGACAGCAAGCGATGGCAATGAATTCGTAAGTTCGGATTCGGTGCGTTCGGCCGAACCCCTGCGACACCTGCAGACCTTGCTTCTCGACCGCCCGGTGGAGTTGGAAGCCGGCGGCGTTCTCGAGCAACTCACCATCGCTTACGAAAGCTATGGAAAACTGAACGCGGCCCGGGACAACGCGGTACTTATCTGCCACGCCATAAGCGGAGACTCGCATGTCGCAAGGCACGATGACGGGGACTCGCCCGGATGGTGGGATTGCGTAGTCGGACCAGGCCGGGCCATAGACACCAACCGCTATTTCGTAATCTGCTCCAATGTTATCGGCGGCTGCCGCGGAAGCACCGGACCGAATTTTACGGATCCCGGAACCGGGCGCCCCTACGGAGCCGACTTCCCGGTGGTAACCGTCGGCGACATGGTTGCGGCTCAAGCGAAGCTCATCGATCATCTCGGCATCGATCGCCTGTTGGCAGTGGTGGGCGGGTCGCTGGGCGGATTTCAAACCTTGGAGTGGGCTACGAAGCATCCCGACCGGGTAGCCGGATGTATAGCTCTGGCGACTTCTCCCCGCCTGACCAACCAGGCACTGGCTTTCGACGTCGTTGGCCGCAACGCGATAATCCGCGACCCCTTCTTCTCCGACGGCCAATACTACGGCAAAGACAAGCCTGAGGTTGGCTTGGCAATAGCACGTATGCTGGCTCATATAACCTATCTCTCGGTCGAATCGATGGAGGAAAAATTCAACCTCACGCGATACCAACCTCGCGACATCGCTACCGCCTTCGAGAAAAAGTTCTCGGTAGGATCATACCTCGCCCACCAAGGCCACAAGTTCGTCGACCGCTTCGACGCCAACAGCTACGTTACGCTATCCACGGCCATGGATCTTTTCGATTTCGGGGACAGCCCCGAGAAACTCCGGAAAGCCTTGGCTCCCAGTACCTGCGCGTGGCTGCTGATCAGCTTCAGCAGCGACTGGCTCTACCCCCCGTCGCAAAGCCGCGACTTGGTGGATGCACTGATCGCCGAAGGCAAACCGCTCAGCTATTGCAACGTCGAGACCAACTGCGGCCACGACAGTTTCTTACTCGAGGACGACATCGACTCCTACGGTGCCATGATCGCTTCCTTTCTCGGCATCGTTTCGGGAGAAGCTTCGGCTCCTGAAGATCTATGTGCCGAACAGCGAAGCTACGGCCCGACCAGCATCTTCAACGAAGATCGCCTCGACTATGAGATCATAATGAAACTGGTCCCTCAGGGGGCGAGCGTCCTGGACCTTGGATGCGGCAACGGCGAACTCATGTCCCGCCTGGTCGAACGCGGTAGCACCTCGGTCATGGGTGTCGAACTTGACGAGAAGGCGGTCGTGGCGTGCATCGCACGCGGCCTTCCCGTAATCCATTTCGACATCGACAAGGGGCTGGCGGCCTTCAATGATAAACACTTCGACACTGTGATTCTGTCACAGACTCTGCAGTCGATAGAAGACGTCTCGGGTACTCTTCGCGAGATCACCCGGGTCGGCAACCGGGGAATCGTGAGTTTCCCGAACTTCGCATTCAAACCTCTGCGGGAGATGTTCTACCGCGAAGGCCGGTTACCGAAACAGGAGGGGGGCTACTCCTACGAATGGCATAACACGCCGAACCGGCGCTTCCCGTCGATCCGCGACTTCCAAGAACTGTGTACCGCCGAAGGCATCGCAATAGAAGGAGCTTTGTACCTAAATACCAAGGAGGGGCGCAAGATTACGGAGGACCCCAATCTCAACGCCGACATAGGCATCTTCGTGATCCGGCGCTGACGCGCTGGCGCCTTGGGAAGCCGGCCCGCCGAAATTCTGAATCGCGGAGCCGAGACTGCGACCGTTACCACCGAAATCCTGAAGGGCCGGCGGGTGGAGCGGCTCGAGCTTACCGGGCCGCACCGTCAGCCTCAACGGCCGCAACCAACGATTCGAAGCTGCCACTTACCAGCGAAACCGCTCCAAGTGCTCTCTGAGCGCGGTCACGGAGCGGAATTTCTTGGTGATCAGCGACCGTTTCAAGCCGCAGCATATATACTTGACTTCCGGCGTTTGCTTGGCGTAGCGGGCGGCTCCCCCGACGGCATCGTAAAAGCAACGGACCAGCGCGCACACGTCGTCCTTGAAATGCTCCGACGTCGGCCTACCCCAATGGTACATATCGACGAGCTTGACCTGGAAGCCGATACCACGGCGGCGAACAATTATATTCTCGGAGTGCAAATCTCCATGGTACTCGCGCATCCGATGTATCTCTTCGACGCCCTCAGCCAAAGAGTACAGCAGATGCATGGCTTCGAAAGGATGAAGCCGCCGCCCCCTCTGCCTCTGCAGAAACTCACTGAGCAATTCCCCGTCGACGTACTCACTGACCATGAATGGGATGTCCATACCCTTGTGCCGGAAGGTCTCCTGCGTGTGGTATTGGATCAGGATCGAACAGCCGCGAAGTTTGTCCAACTTTCGTGCATAGAAGTTGAAAGTCTTGTTGCCCGGGTTACGCTGCGGGAAGAAAAATTTCGCAGCACGCTCAACGCCGGTCCCTTCCTCGACGACATGGTAAACTTCCCCCTCCCAACCCCGCCCGAGCAGTTCACCCACGACGTACTTACGCGCAAGCCTGCGTCCCGGTTTCAGGTTGAAGCTTTCAATGTCAGCCACTCTCACTCTCCTCGCCATCACAGTTCCCCCAGCGAGACCGTGACTCATTGTTCAGTGGCAGCCTTGGGACCGGCCCTGAACAGCACGAACGTCAGATCGTCCGGTTTCGAAAGCCCGCCGCTTTCCCTCAGCGACATTCGCTCGGCGCTGAGCGACGCCAAGTTGCCGGCAACCTCGTCTAAAGGGCCGCTACGCACTAGGTCGGCAATCTCCCCGCATTCAAAATTATCGAACAGTCCGTCGGTTGCCAACAAAACCGTATCACGCGGCGCCAATTCGAGAGGTGCCCCAATTTCTATGCGCATGTCGCCGCCGCCCACCACATTGGAGACCAAGTGCCGTTCCGGATGCCGCAGAGCCCGCAGTTCGTCTATCAACCCCGACTCCATCGCGTAGGACACGGGCGCATGCGACAGCGTCCGTAGTTTCAACTTACCCTGCGAGCCCACCACTAACACCATCGAATCGCCGGCGTGGTAGGGCCGCACCGTAGTGCCTACGACCGTCACTGCAGCCACAGTCGTAGCGGCTCCTATCCCGAACGCTGAGATCTCCCGGTCGGCGTTTTCGAAACCGTCGAGAACAGCCTCACGCAGACCACGCCGTTGCCCACCGAGCGAGTCTTGTAGGCAGCGGATAGCCGCAGCGGACGCTCTGGCGCCACCCGAACGCCCACCAAGGCCGTCGGCCACCGCTATGACTCCGCAATTCTCTGCAGTCGGGATCAGACCCGCGGAGTCCTCGTTCCCGGTCGATTTGGCAGGACTCGGCGTTGAAAACACTACCGCTATCCCGCCGGCAAAAGCCACTGCCAGCGGCGATGCCATTCGCTGTGCCATAAAGAGCCGCGGCTCGTCCAACCTGAATTCGCCGGCATTCGAGGCCACGGATCTAACTGCAGCTCAAACGTCAACCCGAAGACGAGGACCCGTTGCGCTGAGAACTAACGCTCCCGGCAACAGCCCCCGCATCAAGCGCCGCGAGCCGGCAACGCGAGAGTTCGATGATCTGTCCGAGCAGGGCGTCTTCGACATCATTGCGGCCGGCAGTGCCTGCATGCCGGACCAGAATAGACTCCAGTTCGTCTTCGGAAGCCTCGTCGATACGGTCCAACTCCCAACATAGATGCGCAATGCGGCCCAGCGCGGAGCGGTCTACGGGTAAAGAGAGCCGCGACGAAAGACTGCGGATTTCAGAAAACCGCCGGGCCTTCCACCATTCGCCGAGAAGCTGCAACCAAGGATCCTCCGAGTGATCGGCATCTGTGGCCGGAGCGCCCAGGTCCAGCCATTCGGTCTGATGGCCACGGATAGCACGGTTCGTGCCGACGTCCCTTGCGGGCAAAACTGTCACATCGAATTCTCTCGACGGAGAAAAGTTCAGTCCGACAGAGACCGCAACCCTCTTGCGGATGAACATCGGCAAGCACAACAGGCTCCACTCGAGAAGCGCAAGACGGTTGCGCTCGGCCACGACCACCAAACGCTTGCGCTCCATGAGAGACGTAACGAGCCGCCTTATCCCGTCGAACCCCGGATCCATCCCGGCGTCTGCCGGATCGTTGACCGCCTCGACACCCGAAGGCCAGCCGAAGCTGAGGTGCAGCGGTTCAAGCTCGGTAGCAGGCTTCAGCAATGGGTTCCCGTCGCTCTGCGCCTCCACGGCCGCCGAAATACGAAAAGGATTACACAAGAAACGGACAAAGGAATCTTCGTCGAGGACTGCTATGTGAGTATATACCCGCCCGCCGCCGCGTGCGGTATGCTCCGTCCCCGCATATCGCGACGATGCCACACAGTAACGCCCACTCTCCAAGCGGTAAGACGATAAACCGAAAGCCGCGGCGCTCTCATCGTCCAGGCTCCCGTGCGAAGGAGAGCGGCGGGTAATCTCCACTTTCTCCTCAGCGCGCACGCCGTTACTGGCGGCGATGATACGATAGCCCTCTCCGGTGGGAGAGCGCACCGAGGTAAACACCGCCTGTTCGGCCTGCACCAAGGTTTCTCCGGCGGCAACCGTACGGGATTCGCTCAGATTTGGTCGATAATCCACTCGAACGGCTCCATTATTCCGTGCAAGGCCGTGTGCAGCGGAATAGGCTGAACATAGTCTCTGTCGGAACCGGCACCGCCGGAAGTTGCGTAGGCCAAAGATCCTACCGCACTACAAGCAAAAAACCGGACGTTCGCGAAACGGCTCTGACACAAGTTCCACAAACGATTCAAATTCGCCTCGACGAAACGTTGTGGATCATCGAACGATTCCGGACAAAAGTCCGATTTACACAAAACTACGCCGATCGGCTTTCGCAACCGCTGCTCGCCATTGTTGGAGTGCATCGCATCTATATAACTGAGCATTTTCAGCGCAAAAAAGTCCGGCCGGGAAGCGCCATTGGCCGCCAACCCGGCATCGACCAGCATCAAAGTCCCCGCTGACTTATTGAGAAGATTACGGATGACGGTGAATGTTTGAGGAGTGGCCACCTCTGCCGCCAAGGCCTCGCCTGCCATGTCCGGCATAACCAGGTCCACCCATTTGGATTTGCGCCGTTTACGCCGGGTCTTGTAGTAAGCCCAATACCATTGATTCGGCTCCATCGGCGTTTTTGGCGGGAACATGCGGTTGCTCATGTAAGAAACCACATTCTGTTGAAGGTCGATGGAATACGGGCCCTTCGGCACAGCTTCGAAATCCTTCGCACAGCGTGAAAGCATATCGAGAAGAAAACCCAGATATACCGTCTTGCCGACGTTGCTCTCGCCGACCACGCTGATAATTCGCGGTTCGCGGTTCTCTTCAGCGGTATCATGCACCAGAGCCATCGGGGCCGAACACTTACCGCAAAGGATCGCTTCCGCCGGATTGGGCGCTTCGCATATCATGCAATCGACGAGTTCGTCCTCAACCCACAAAGTCATCGTCTGTACTCCCCGGCAAGCACCTCACTGCCACTTGGAACAAAGCGCGGTGCATCAACCATCAACCGAACCGACATCCAAAGCACAGCGGAACCCTGCATTGCGTGGCCGCGACAGACTACACACTCCGGTGCGAAAATCGCTGGTAGCCTGGGCCGCAAAGTAAGTATCGAACGATCCGCCACGCACGCTCTTCATGGCAGTATCTCCGACCACCGGCCGCCCTTCATCGTCGACGACCTCGAAGTTAGAAGCCGTCCATTCCCAAACATTGCCGATCAACTGAATGACCCCGTTAGGCGCCGCTCCATTCTCGTAGGAACCGACCTCCACGGTAGAGCCAATACCGCTCGCCCAGGTGTTGCACCGGGCCGCATCAAAAGATTCACCCCAAGGATAGCGCCGGTACATGCTCGACGAACTGCGAATCCGCCAACTCGCAGCCATCTGCCATTCGGCCTCCGTTGGTAGACGAAATCCCGCCCAATTCGCGTAAGCCAAGGCCTCGTAAAAGCACACCCCTACCACCGGGTGCTGAGCCAAGGCCGGATCGTAACGGCCGTTGCTCCAGTAGCGTGGCCCCGGGAATTCCGTTTGATCCTTGAAGGCAACCAGATGGGGCCAGATCTCCTCGGGCCAGAAATCGAGCTGTTCGTAGCCTCCACCGTCGACGAAGAGTTGGAACTGTGCGTTGGTAATCAAAGTGCGCGAGAGGAGGAATGGCTCCGTTTCTACATCGATTTCCGGACAGCCGGGGTAGTCGGTGACCGTTCGCGGCATCGACACATACCCCTCCGGAACCAGTGCGAAGGCCTCATCGATCTTGTCGAGAATTCCTGCGTAGACCTCTTCGAAATTCGGATTGTCACGCCAGGGATCCGGCTGAGAAGCTACCAGTCCATAGCGCCCTTGCTGAAGGCAAGCCAAAAGCGGATCGGCATCGATCTTTAGCGGCTCACCAGCGCCGCGTTCTTGCTTGCGGCGAAACAGATTCAAGCCCATGGGGTCATTCCTCGATCAGCGGTAAGTAGCCGCCGTCTAACACTCCGGGGCGCGCCCGGACTCGGCCCGAATCCTCAACGCGCGCCCATCGCGCGCCGCTTGGCGTCCCTGCGCAGTTTTTGGAAGCGTTCCACCGCCCCCTGTACTTGGGGAGCCGCGGTCGTGTCAACCAGGGGGACATTCCCATTGGCCGGCCGGCCGGCGGCGAGATCTTTTTCACTAAGGCCGTAGCGTTCGAGCAGGTCGCTTTTCTCGGCAGCGATGGTCCCGACCTCATCGGCCAGCCGGGTGCGCAGGTCGGCCAACTGGCGCCCCGCCGAATTGAAGGCGTTGATCCTCAACTCCCATTCCTGCCGCTCGCGCGCATGATCGGCCATCCGCTGCTCGAGTTCGAGTTGTCGCCGCTCGAGCGTCTCCGCTTGCTCCCCGAGAACACGTTCACGTTCCCGAAGTTGCTCGCGCTCGCTGTCGAGTTGAGCAGTCAACTCCGCCTTCTCTCGCTCGAAACGTTCACGCTCACTCTCGAAGTGCTGCCGCATCGAGGCGAACTCGGCCTTCTCGGCCTCCCATTCACCCCTTTCTCGCTCGAGGCGCTCGTTCGACTCAGCCAGCTCCGCTCGCGCTGACTCGACCTCGGCACGAGCCTTCTCAGCACCGTTCACCAGATCTTCGAAACCTCGAGTCTTCTCAGCAAGCCGCGCTTCGCGATCCTCCACGTCGGAGGCCCGCTTATCGAGTTCCGCATGGCGCCTATCGGAGGCCTCTAGCGCAGTGGCAATTTCTTGTTGCTGCTTGCGAAGCTCCTGTAGGTCAGCTTCACAGCGATGGGCCTTTTCCTCGAGTTCGGCCGCGAGTTCACCGGCGCGCTGCTCGCGTTCGGCAAGACTCGATTCCCGCCGGTCGAACTCGTCGCAGAATTCGTTTTGTTCGGCCGCGAACGCTTGCTGCTGTCGCGCCAGCTCGGCCGATTGCTCGGCCAAGGCCACGCGGCAGGCTTCCAGAGCCTCGCTTCGCGCCCGCAGCATCTCGCGTACCTCTTGAATGCTAGCGAGAACGTCCTCCCCGACCACCTCGACTGCGGGATCCGCGTTTATATCGGCCGCACCCATCCCGCTACTGTCTACCTGCATCGCTTGTTCGCTCATTTTCTCTTTCTCCGCCACCAAGTGCCCTTCTCCGTCCGGTCGGGCGAAGCCTTGGCCTGGGTTTTTTCGATAAGCTCCTTCAAATCCGCCGACGGATCGAAGCGCCTGGCGATGCGAACTCTCTTCACAACCTCCTCATCCATATCCGCGAGCAAGTCCTCCTGCTCGCTTAGTTCCTGCGCCGCTCTATCTTTGGCAAGAGCATTGTCGGGAACCCCCACCCCCTGGTCCGTCACATCGGCCTCGTGCTGTCCAACCTCGCTTTGGTTTTCAACCTCCGGCTCTACGCGCCGTCTCGCCTTGAGTACTGCGGAACGCTTACGGCCGGCCCGCTCACGCAGCACACCTGTGGAAGAGGAGGATGTGCCGCCACCCACAGACGTAGTGGGCGCTGCGGACTGCGAAGCACCGGCAGGAGCCGGAACCCCAGCATCCCCGGAGGCTGGGCCGCTGTCAGCGTCCTCTTCGGCGACAGTCCCCGGCCACGCCATCGCAAGAAAATCAATCTCACCATCGCCGAGCGACCCCTGCCCCTGAGTAAAGCCGTTGTCAGATGAGGAAACTGGGGGATCCACGGCCCCGCCCGTAGCGGCAGAAACACTCGGCCCGGAGTCCTGGCCCGGGCTGCGTGAGACTGCGGAACGGCTTGCGGCCTTATCCGCCGGGGCCCTTCCCCTCGAAACTCCCGAAGACTGGCCAGCCGTGGGGGGACGAGTAGCCCTCGTCGATTGGGCAACGGATTCCACACGCGCAGCCTGCTCTCGAGCCTGCGCTTCGCGCGCGCTGAGCAACGCCTCACTCCAAGCGGACAGCTTGGCGTCGAGGTCAGCAAGCGCCGCCTCCATCGCCTCGTCGTCAGCCGCCGAAACTGGAATCTCTAGTGGTTCAATCGGCCGGGTGCCCATAACCGTATGCATGCAGGATCTCCATTAATTCTCCCGCAACAAGGCCGCCAAACCGAACGGATACCGTTGAGAGAAAGAGTCCTCCGCGTCCTCGTCAACGGCATATATAGTATAGATTCGAAAAGTCCGAGTTGTGAAGCGGTATCATCAAAAAAATGCCATATCGGGCCCTATTTTTTATTGCGTTTTTGCAATAGTCAGCCATCAAGAATGTCTGAACGGAATTCTCGAAAGCAACAGCCCCCCGCCAGCGTCGTGGGGAGTTAACTATAGAGGTAAAATGCCATGACGGAACCCGGCAATCATTCATCTCCCGACCGCGACGGCGTGGTCATCTTGAGCGCGGCAAGAACACCCATTGGCGCCTTTCAAGGCGCCTTGTCTTCGTTCAATGCTCCGCAACTCGGTGCTGCTGCCGTGGCGCAGGCGCTGGCGGCCGCGGGGCCGGTTGCGAGCCGGGTTGACCAAGCCTTCATCGGCTGTGTACTAACGGCCGGTTTGGGGCAGGCACCGGCCCGCCAGGCCGTCCTCGGCGCCGGGCTGCCCGACAGTGTCGGGTGCATTACTATTAACAAGATGTGCGGTTCCGGGATGCAGGCCATCATCTGCGCCCACGACGCCCTGCTCGCGGGTAGCGCAGATTTCGTCATCGCTGCTGGAATGGAAAGTATGACCCGGGCACCCTACCTGCTTTTGAAGGCCAGAGCCGGCCAGCGACTCGGCCATGGCGAGCTAAAAGACCACATGTTCCTTGATGGTCTCGAGGACGCTTACGAAAGCGGCCGGCTGATGGGCAGCTTCGCCGATGAAACCGCCCGAGAATTGGGCATCAGCCGTCAACAACAAGACGACTTTGCGCTCGCATCACTGGCCCGCGCGAAAAAGGCCTGCGAAAATGGAAGTTTCGACTCAGAAATCGCTGCCCTCTCGGGTAGCGGCGGAAACGCGGGAGCCAGAATTGACCGTGACGAAACCCCCTTCATGGTCAACGCCGGCCGTATCCCTACTTTGAAACCGGCGTTTTCCCCCAACGGAACCGTCACCGCAGCCAACGCAAGTTCGATCTCCGACGGCGCAGCAGCATTGGTACTTACCCGCCGCTCCTGCGCCAAAGAACTAGGCCTGAAGCCCCTCGCACAGATCAAAGCTCACGCGGTCTACGCCGGCCCACCCTCACGTTTCGCGACGGCTCCCGTCGGAGCCATTGACCTAGTTTACCGCAAAACCGGTTGGAACAGCCAAACTACCGACCTTTTTGAGATCAACGAGGCCTTCGCGATGGTCACGCTCGCGGCTATATCCAAACTGAAACTCGACCCAGAGAAAGTGAACCCCCATGGCGGCGCTTGTGCCCTAGGCCACCCGATCGGAGCCTCCGGTGCTCGCATCGTCGTCACGCTGCTAGCCGCATTGAGAACGCGCGGGCTGAGACGGGGCGTCGCCTCGCTCTGCATCGGTGGAGGCGAAGCAACAGCCCTTGCCGTTGACACCCAAGTGGATTTATAAGCGCCGACTGAGCCCGCAGCCTTGACACCGCCTATGATGTAGCAGCTATTATAGGGTACTCACTGCGTAAATGCGCTAACAAAGTCGGTATCAACACAGTATTAATATTGAACCGGGAAACGGCGCGGTCCGCTATCGGCCAGCACCGAGCAGTGGCCAACCGGGACCATGGTTATACATCCGGCGGCCAAGGCTCTTGGCTGCTGAGCCGGGACCACGCCGACATTACAAAAGATCCGTAACCGGACACGGACGAAACCACAGGGGGAGTTTGATTCTCGGACTCGGGGTAGCCGGGAAGGTGAAAGCTAAGTGCGACTCCTGCGTGGTCGACAAAAACGGCAGTTGACCCGCGAAGAAACGCTTCAGCTTCGAGAGTGAAGGAAGAGAGCTTTCGGCAATGTTTGCAAAGAACATGACAACACCCGCTCTAGATGGCAACTCGATATCCGTCGCCGCGCGCCTAGTGCCTCTGGCTGCAGCGATAATTTCTATCGTTTCGCTGGCGTTGCCGCCGGCCCCCGCCGCGGCCACAGTCGATTTCGATTCTCAGCGCTGTCTGGTCAGAATTGATAGAAACCAAGCCACCCTTTTGAAAGCCCAGCTTTTCGACTCACGTGTCTGCCTGCGACAAGCACGGCGGGATTCCCTAATCAGCGGACAAACACTCGACCAGTGCCTTACTGCGGATAACGACGGACGCATCGCGTCGGTGTTGTCGCGATCATCGGCCGAAGATGCTCGTTATTGTTCGACACCGCCGCCCTTTGGTTACGCGGGAGCGGCCGCCATGCATTCGGCCACTATTTCCAACGATCTCGCCCTGGTTCCCGACTTCTTCGGCAACGACATCGCAGCGAGCATCGTCCCCATCACCCAAGACAAGAAAAACGCAGTATGCCAGGAAGCTTTCGTAGCGGCTTATGACCGCTTCCTGGAGAACAGTTTCCGGCAGTTTTATACCTGCAAGAAAGGCGGCCTGCGACGTGGCACGGTAACTTCTGCGCGCGACATAGAGTCATGCCTGTTGAGCCTGCAACCGGAAACGGATTCTCGCATCGCGTGGGCTTTGGGCCGGCTGTCGCAAGCCATTGAACTCAAGTGTACCGGTTTGGGACTCGATACCGATGCCTTGTTCCCCGGACTCTGCGCGGGCAGTGCGGACCTGACCACGTGCGTCGCCCAGCAAGTACGTTGCCGCATGTGCCGTATAGTCAACGAATCCAACTCAGTGCTGGCTGATTGCGACGTCTACGACGACGGGACCGCCAACTCGAGTTGCACGATCGCCGGCGGCTGCGGCAACGCGGTGGTGGAAGTCGGCGAAGAATGCGACGACGGCAACGCCGACAACACCGACAGCTGCCTATCAAACTGTAAACTCGCGGCCTGTGGAGATGGCTACCTACTAAGCGGCGTAGAGGCATGCGACCAGGGCACCTCCAACAGTGATGTAGCGGCCGACACCTGCAGAAGCGATTGCACGCTTCCGCGCTGTGGAGACGGCGTGGTCGACACCGGAGAAAGCTGTGACGACGGCAACAACATAGATACCGATGCCTGTGGGAATGACTGCGGCTTACCCACCTGCGGGGACGGTATCGTAAGCCTGGGCGAGGCTTGCGACGACGGCAACACTATCGAGACCGACTCGTGCTTGAGCAACTGCAGCCTCGCATCATGCGGAGACAGTTTCGTGTTTGCCGGAGTGGAGCAATGCGACGACGGGAACGCCGACAATACAGACGCTTGCCTCGACACTTGCACTAACGCTTCTTGCGGAGACGGGTTCGTGCAAGCCGGCGTCGAAGCTTGTGACAATGGAGCCGCAAACAGTGACGTCCTGGCCGACGCCTGCCGAAGTGACTGCTCGCTCGCAAGATGCGGCGACGGGGTGAAGGACTCTAGTGAAGCCTGCGATGACGGCAACGCAATCGACACCGACAATTGTAGGAACGATTGCACGCTCGCCCGCTGCGGCGATGGCATCCTTCAGCCCGGCGAAGCTTGTGATGATGGAAACTTGTCGAATCTCGACGCTTGCCTGAATAACTGCTTGGTAGCCAGTTGTGGAGACGGCTTCGTCTACGCCGGCGTAGAAGCCTGTGACGATGGAGTCGCGAACAGCGATGTGCTCGCCGATGCTTGTCGAAGCGACTGCTCGACAGCAAGATGCGGTGACGGCGTGGTCGACAGTGCCGATGCCTGTGACGACGGGAACTCGATCAACAATGACACATGCCGCAACGACTGCACGCTACCGAGTTGCGGCGACGGCATCGTCGACCCGGGAGAAGAGTGCGACGACGGAAACGACAATAATATCGACGGCTGCCGCCGGGACTGTATAATTCCTCGTTGCGGTAATGCGTTGATCGATTTTGGAGAAGAGTGCGACGACGGGAACACCGACAATTTCGACGGCTGCCGGAATACATGTGTTCCGCCTTTCTGCAGTGACGGCATCAAAGACCCGGTCGAGCAGTGCGATGCCGCGGACCTCGGCGGACTAAGTTGCGTTTCGCTTGGCTTCACCGACGGGCAACTGGCTTGCACCGGCTCATGCACTCTAGACACAGGGTCGTGCATATCCTTGTGCGACACGGCTCTAAAACCTCCTCTCGACATGCGCCTGCAACCTAACGACCGAGTATTCTTTTACGGGGACAGCCTGACCGCCGGCGGAAAGGTCCGCTATCACTACGGCAACTTAGCGCGCGATATCCTCGCAGACACCTACTGTGACTACGCATCGCTCGAGGTTACGGCCTTCGGCCGTCGTGGATCCCACTACGGACGCTATGCGCGAAGAATAGGCGGCACCTTGCAGGGCCAAAGTTACGACTGGGTGATCTTTTCCGACGCGGGCCGCGCATTGCGTCTGAGTAACCACCGCTTTCAAGACGGCGTCACGGAAACACTACGGTCGGCGCGAGCCGTTCTTCCCTTCGCAAATTTCGCGGTCGCAACCACGCCACCTTTAGACGAGGGGCCCGGAGACCGCGGAGGCTGCCGCGTATATACGAACGCTTGCAACTACTCCGTCCACAACCAAGTGCTGGCCGAGATTGCGGCCGCAGAGCAGGCAGATGTCGTTCCCTGGAACGACGACACCTGTTCGGTATACTCCGAAAACTCACGCGCCGGCAACGCCGGCCTCGGCACTCTGACCATGGACGGCATACATCCCAAGCCCTTGGGTTACCTTGCGCTCGCACTTTCAGTCGTGAAATGGGCAGGTGCACGGCGCCAGGATCTCAATCTTCGCAACCTGGAGAAGGTCCACAGCGACTTCAGCTTCGAAAACGCAACCCGCATAGCAGATTGGGTCTATGCACCCAAGACCGACGATTGCTCGACTTTGCAGACTCAGTGCGGCAGGCCATCAACAGACTGTTCAACTTTCGTCCCCTGAGTGCGGGAGTCCCTCGCCGGGACAGCCGGACTGCCCAGTCCGCTTGGCCCTTGCGAGTTACGGCTTGATGCAAGCCCTGTTCGAGCGTTATCCCCTCATCGAGCGAGGACTCCCGTACATCGGCTTGGGAGATTTCCCGACCCCGTTGGTTGAACTGCGAGAACTCGGGAAGCTCCTCGGAGTCGGCTCGCTTTACTTGAAAAACGACGGGCTGAGTTCCGCCGACTACGGTGGCAATAAGGTTCGTAAGCTCGAGTTGCTCCTCGGAGAAGCTAGGCGCCGCAAAGTACGCGAGGTACTTACCTTCGGATTCGCCGGATCCAACCATGCGGCAGCCACTGCGGTGTTCGCGCGGCGGCTGGGGATGTCCAGCATCTCGATGTTGATGCCCCAACCCAACGCCGCCTACGTGGGTCCCAATCTGCTGACGAGCATGAACGCGGGCGCCGAACTGCAGCAACGAAACTCGGCGGCGGGTATTGCAGCCGCAACGGCCGCCACAGTCTGCCGCCGCATACTTTCGAGACGCGGGGCCCCGATGCTCATCCCTCCAGGGGGCTCTTCCCCCTTGGGCTGCACCGGCTTCGTAGGCGCCGCATTCGAACTCGCACGACAGCTCGAGGGGCAACCGGCTCCCGACCTCATCTACGTCGCTTTCGGCAGCGGGGGAACCGCCGCCGGACTCCTTCTCGGGCTAAACGCCCTCGGAGCAAAGACCGAGCTTTGCGCAGTACAGGTCGCCGAGCCAAAGTATGTAAACGAAAGGAAACTTCGGCGCCTCTACCGGCAAACCGGGCGGCTACTCGAGAAACTCGATCCGGGCTTCCCACTTAAACCGCTTACGAAGGATCGCTACCACATCATCGACGACTGCTTGGGCCCCGGCTACGCTCACTTCACCGAGGAAGGGATGACAGCGGTTAGACGAATGAAAGACCTCGAGGGCGTCACCCTCGACGGCACCTACACCGGGAAGACCTTGGCGGCGCTCGAGCGCGATGCCGCAAGAGGCGTGCTTGCGAATAAATCCGTCCTGTTGTGGAACACTTACAATTCCCAGCCGCTTGCGGAATCGACCTCAGAACTCGACTATCACCGGCTACCGGCCTGCTTTCACGTATATTTCGAAAGCAATGTTCAAGCGCTCGATCGCACCTTGCCGGACAGCGTTGCCGGATGAAGCGCTGCCGGAGGAATGGTCCTCGCCTAGGAGCCACAGTGCGGCAGCAACTCCGGCGCGCCTCAACACTGCGCTTGGGCCAATCTCGCAAGCGCTTGCGGCTCCCGAGACGAGGCTTCATTAAGAATGCCGGCTCCAGAGGTCAAACCCCAAACCTTGATTCAACCCGGCCTTCGCGCCACCCTTCCTCGAGGAGCACAATGAAGCACGACGATATCGAGCCCCACCTGCTGGGACGGAACGAATTTATCGAAGAGGTCCATTCCTTCGAGTTCTGGTTTCAGGCCGTCGAGGGATACTTGAACGAGCGCCCCTATGGCCGCTCGCCCGGTTCACACCCGGAGTTGGATGAAGGCGAGCGCGATACCCTTATTACTTCCTTGTGTAACTATTGCATAGGGGAATCTGCCGCACTCGAGGGGTCGAGTGCGATGGTCAGACTAGCTCCCAATCATCAGGCGAAGGTTTTCTTGGCAACCCAAGCGGTAGACGAGGCCCGGCACCTCGAGGTTCTCCTCTACCGCCTGCACGAACTAGGAGTCGAAGACACCGAGCGGGAAATCGAACGTAGAGCAGGCAAGAGCCTCTTGCTGTTCAAGAACAGACTTCTCGAGCTTGTGGACGCGGGAGATTGGGCAGCTGCGTTGTTCGCCCAGAACGTGATCTTGGAAGCCATGGAGTTCGCGGTCTTCGAGCATCACGCTGAACAAGCCGACCCGATAACTGCTGAAATTCTCCGCGGCATCGTGGCCGACGAAAGACGTCACATGGGCTTCGGCGAGAACGATCTCGGACGGCGCTTGGCGCAAGATCCGCAACTAGCCGGGCGTCTGAGCGCCCTGCGCCGCGAACTCGACCCCTTGGTTCTCAACAGTTTCACGGAAGCGTCAGCCCAACGAGGCGCTCCTGGGGCCGAACAACCGAAACTAGGGAAGATGTATCTCGCCGCGGTTTCGCGCCTAGGTTTCATGAAATGACGGACACCTTGATGGAGCAGAACCCGGCCGCGACGGAGGAATCTCGCAAACGTTACGAGCTTTCGGAAACGGGTTTTGACGAAGTCCCCAAGAAGTACCGGAGATTCTATCGCCGCTATCGAGGGCGCAGTGATGAATTGGCCCCTAACGAGGTGTTGTGCCCGGTTTGCCGTCTAGTGGTGAGATCAACGCAGGAACTACGCGAGGGCGACAAAGTCTACTGTATGCCCTGCATGACTCGACTAGTAGTGGTCAGAACCAAGAGCGGACGCCTAGAGGGTAGGGTCTGCTACTGAGACGAGATCAAGTAGCCGCGGTTGAAGGCGCTGGCCGGTTGCCCGGCAAACGGCTCTGCCCCGCTCTGCCGCAACGCCAGGAGTATGCACAATAGTGTCAACATCATGCCGTTTATCGGCAGGCGCGAGTACGGCCGCGGATGGCGTTGCTCCAGCGCAAGCCGGAGACGATTTGCACCGTGAATTATTGTCCGATCAAGTCTAGCTCAGTGGCGATGCACTAACGAGATACCGACCAGACGTCTTCGCGCAAGACACCGGCTTGTTCCTGCAGAGCAGCGGTCTGTTCATACCAATAACGCTCACTGTCGAAATCCGGGAACACTCGCTTGAAGGAAGGATCTTCCCAACGACGCGCTATCCACGCGCAAAAATGTATGTAGCGCAAGGCCCGCAACGCCTCTATCAATCGTAAAGAACTGTAGTCGAAGCTTCTAAATTGCTCGTAGCCCTCCAAAAGCAAACGCAGACGCGCTTGGGCGGCAGCATCCTTTCCCGGAAGTAAGAGCCAGAAATCCTGCACGCACGGCCCGTTCAGCATATCGTCGAAATCAACTAAGCATAGGCCTTGCTCAGACAACAGCACGTTGCCAAGGTGGCAGTCTCCATGGATTCTTTGATAGCTGGCCGCATCAAACCACGGCCGGGCGGTTTCGCAGATGCTGTCGGCCAGCATCGCATAACGATCGCGCATCGATTCGGGAATCGACGTAGATTCGAGCAAGAAGTCGAGGTTCGCCAGTCCATAACTTTCGCAGTCCAACCGTAGGCGCGACGGAGCCGGATCCGATGCACCGACATTGTGCAGACGCCCAAGTAACCTGCCGAGCCGCAGCGTGGTCTCGTCATCGAGTTCACTAGGAGCCCGCCCGCCCACGCGTGGAAAGAGTGAATAGAAAATGCCCAGGTCCTCAGCCACGGCAACCGTGCCGCCGGATTCGAGTTCGAGCGGTGCGACAACGGGGATCTCATAGCCGGCAAGGTCAAAGAGAAAACGATGTTCGTCAAGAATCTGCTCGCGGCTCCAGCGCCCTGGGCGGTAGAACTTCACTATCAGATGGGAGGTCGAGACCTCCCCATCGGCTTCGCCCCGTTCGACCTCGACCTGATAGACCCGGTTCTCCATACTGTTTAGCGCGAAGCATCGTCCGGTACATCGCAGTCCGGCCGCTTCAACAGCGTCCAGAATACGGTCGGGAGTAAGTTCGTAGAAGTAGCGAGTTTCCGCCCCTCCCCATGCGCTCATTGCGATTTTGTTCACATGCCTCTCTTGCAGACCTGGGACGAGCGTCCTTACTGTCGATGTCTTCGGCAGCGCCAACACACTTTCCAACAGCCCGCTCTCTGTGTTCCGCCCTCTGCCGCGACCCGCAGCCTACACAGGAGCAGCGGAGACGGCTAACCCACGCCCGTCAATCGCTGCAATAGAGCCGAACCTGCGCAATTCGGGAGGAGACTTCTGCTACGAGCTTTCAAGGACAAGGCAGGCTACTCTACGCGGCCTTACAGGAAACTCTCACTGTTGGACACTCTTACTTGACACGGGAGCGCCAAAGCTGTACCGATTGTGACAATCATTTTCAAAACCCCGCGCACCCGAAACACCGCATGATGAGAGTATTCAAACCAAGCACCGCCCGCCTCCAAAGACTCCAGGCTTGCGATGAACCGGTTTCCTGCTCGGCGTCTTGCCAAGCACTATGGGCGGGGTACTCTCCGGCCGATGACACCGGCATCTCGCTGTTGAGCGAGTTGGAAACAAGAACCCCCGCCATCATCGTGGAGGTCGGGGGTTCGCGTGCGTTCCGGCGGCGACTGCTCGAACTCGGCTTGGTCCCCGGCACCGAAATCGAGGTTCTAAGCACTGCTCCCCTTGGTGGCCCTCTGCATCTACTCGTTCGCGGTTGCCGTATCTCCATACGCCGGTCGGAAGCCGAAGAAGTGCGAATCCGCCAAACTAGGTACTAGCGTGAGTCTGCGTTGCCGGGGGCTGAAACGTAAGCGACTCGATTCCGCGAACGTTCCAATCATCGCCCTTATCGGCAATCCCAACACGGGCAAGACCACCTTATTCAACCGCCTGACTGGTCAGAATGCCCGGGTAGGAAACTATCCCGGCATGACGGTGGAACGCCGCACAGCGCGAGCAAGCTTCGAGACCGAGGGGCGTATAGTAGAGGCCGAACTGCTCGACGTTCCCGGTGCCTATTCCCTATCGGCACGCTCGGCGGAGGAGAAAGTCGCCATCGACTCGTTGCTGGGCATGGGCGGCAATCCGCAACCGCGCCTGGCGGTACTGGTCCTCGACGCCACTCAACTGATCCGCAATCTCTACCTAGCTCTACAGGTCATCGAACTCGGCGTGCCCACGGTGCTGGCCCTCAATATGATCGATGAAGTCAGGGGGAGCGCTCCCGATCATCAGAAAATATCGGCTCTGTTCAAAGTGCCATGCGTCGCCATCAGCGCCAAGAGTGGTGAAGGCCTTGATGAATTGCGGCGCACCATCGGAAACGCGTTGCTCCACCCCCCTATCGGCAAAGTCGGTTTGCGCTATCCGCAATCGGTCGACGAAGATGCCTCACAGGTACGCCGCGTACTACCGGAAACTTGGCGTTCCACTCCCGGCCACCGCCATGACGACACGGCGCTGGCACTGTGGGCCCTCACCAGCATCGATGAAGACGACGAACTAGACGATATCCCCGGTGAACTGCGCGAATGCGTACTCGGCCTGCGCCGCGGCAAGGGCAAAGGCGATATCGACACTGAGATAATAACCACTCGCTACGCGTTCCTCGACAGAAGTGCCAAAGAGTTCCACCGCCCTACCCCACCGAACAAACCTACCGAAAGGCTGGACCGGGTGCTGTTACATCCGGTATTCGGCTTCGTGATCTTTCTGGCGCTGATGGGTATAACTTTCCAGGCGCTGTTTGCCTGGGCGGACCCGGCCATTGCAGCAATAGAGCATATCTTCGGAGCGCTCGGATCGATCATCTCGAGAACTTTGCCGGGCGGCTTTCTTACCGATCTACTGGTAGACGGGATCATCGGCGGAGTGGGGAACGTCGTGGTATTCCTTCCCCAGATACTGCTGCTCTTCTTCCTCCTTGGTTTGATGGAAGATTCTGGATACATGGCCCGCGTTGCCTACTTAATGGACCGCATCATGCGATCCCTCGGCCTTCACGGACGCGCGTTCGTTCCTATGCTATCCGGCTATGCCTGCGCGATACCCGCGATAATGGCCACACGCACCATGGAACGGCACCGCGACCGCATGCTCACCATGATGGTGATTCCTTTGATGACCTGCTCCGCGCGACTGCCCGTCTACACGCTGATCATCGCCTCGTTGTTCCCGCCTTCGACGATTTTCGGCTGGGTGCCGGTGCAGGGTTTGCTGATGGTGGGGATGTATCTTTTCTCGACAACCGTGGCGTTGATAGCAGCCGGAGTCCTGGGACGCACGGTTTTCAAAGGCCCTACGGTGCCACTGATCCTGGAGTTGCCGCCCTACAGAATGCCGGTACTGCAAACGGTAGCAAGGATGATGTGGCAACGGTCCCGGCTTTTTCTATCCGAAGCGGGGACCATCATACTGCTGAGCACCGTTGTGCTGTGGGCATTGCTCAACTTCCCCCAATTGCCGCAAGACAGCCCCGCGACAGCGGGCATGTCCACGGTGGAAAGGAAGGCGGCCTCGATGGAATACAGCATCGGTGGTAGGATCGGCAAAGCGATCGAACCGGCCATCGCCCCGCTCGGTTTCGATTGGAAGATCGGCGTCGGACTTATTGGAGCGTTCACCGCACGCGAGGTTTTCGTCTCCACCATGGGTTTGATTTACGGCGTCGGTGGCGACGCCAGCGAAGAAAGCGTGTCACTACGCGACAGGATGCGCGACGACAAACACCACGACGGGAGGCCTGTATACACCCCCTTGGTGGGACTGACTCTGATGGTGTTCTTTGCACTGGCCTGCCAATGCACGAGCACCCTCGCCGTGGTGAAACGCGAAACCGGAGGCTGGCGCTGGCCCGCGTTCCTGTTCGCCTACATGTCCGTATTAGCCTGGTGCAGCGCCTTCGCAGTCTACCAAGGCGGTCTACTGCTCGGCTTCGGAACCTAGAATCCTAGGAGATGATTGCCGGAGACCCGCGAGATTCAGTTTCATATCCTCGAGAATCAAATAGAGGCACGGCACCAGGATCAGCGACACTCCGGTGGCGAAAATCACTCCGAAACCGAGAGATACCGCCATCGGAACCAGAAACTGAGCTTGCAGGCTGCGTTCCAAAAGCAAGGGGGTAAGCCCCGCGAAAGTAGTGAGCGAAGTAAGAAGAATCGGCCGGAAGCGAACCTTGCCGACCTGATTGACCACCTCTAGCAGGTCCTCGCCTGCGTCGCGATGACGGTTGATGTAGTCAACGAGGACAAGACTATCGTTCACTACTACTCCGACTAAAGCCACGATACCGAAGATCGAAAGAAAACTGACGTCAAAGCCCAGTAGAAAATGCGCCCATACCGCCCCGGCAACTCCAAAGGGTATAGCCGACATGACGATGAGAGGATGTAAATACGACCGCAGTGGTATTGCCATCAATGCATAGATTACGAACAAGGCTATAAGGAAGCCTCGGGCCAACGATCCCAGCGTTTCGCGTTGCTCGCGTTGCTCTCCTTCCAGCGAATAGTGCAGGCCCGGATAATCAGCGACAATAGCGGGCAGCACCTCGGCTTTCAGATCCTCCACTATGCGGTTGGCATTGCCGAGCGCCGGATCCACCTCGGAAGTCACGTCGACGACACGCTGCCGGTTGGCCCGTTGTATCGAAGCGTAACCACGTCCCACGTCGACCGTGGCTACCGAAGAGAAAGGCAATTCGGAAGGCGCTTGCCCAGGCAAGCCGGGGAGACGAATGCGCATGTTCTCGAGCGTAGCCAGCGAGCGGCGCTCGCTTTCCGGGTAACGAACCATCACCTTCAAATCTTCGCGGCCGCGTTGCACACGCTGTGCTTCCTCACCGTAAAAGCCTTGGCGCACCTGCTTGGCAAGATCAGCCAACGACAAACCCAAAGCCTCCGCTCGAGGCTTGATGTTGAGTTTGATCTCTTCTTTGCCGGGCCGGAACGAGTCGCTGACGTCAAACACACCGGGGTAAGCAGAAAGCGCTGTTTTCAAACGTTTAGCCGCCTCGCTCAAGTCCTCTATGCTGGGTCCCGCGAAACGTACATCGATCGGCGCCCCGGCACTGAAAAGCGACGCTGAGTAGGTCAGCTCTACAGCATCCGGCACAGATCCATTGAGTTCCCGCCAACGCCGCGCCGCACTTTCGCTGTCGAAGCTACGCTCTTCGGAAGGCGCCAGCTCGATATATACCTCGCCCAGATGCGCGCCACTGAAACTACTGCCGACCCGCCCACCGTTGTGGGTTTGTGCCGACCGGTAAGGCTGTTCACCGACCGACGCAACTATGTGGCGTACGGCCCCGCCCCGATAGCCACCTTCGCCGCCTTCGGACTTCGGGCCGTACTTAGACTCGAGTACTCGCTTCAACTCTTGCGCGGAGGCTTCGAGTTGAGCCACCGCGCTAGCGGTCGCTTCCTTGGGAGTACCCTGAGGCATCGTCAACTCGGCAACCACCGCATCCGCTTCGGCTTTAGGGAAAAACGTAAAACTCACCCACCCGCTCCATGCCATCGCTACAGTGATGACGAGGAAAGAAACTGCCGTGCTCAAGGAAAGGTATCGCCAACGCAAAGCCCGGCCTAAAACGGGTCCGTAGACTTTGTCTATAAAGGTCTCCAAGCCGCCGCTGAACTTCCTTTGGAAACGTTTCCATGCACCCCTCACCCCGCGGGCAGGCGCGTCGCCGTTCACCACCACGTGTTTCAAATGGGAGGGTAAAATCAGTTGGGATTCGAGCAACGAGAACAGCAAAGAGGGAATGACGGCCAGCGGAAACAAACGCATCATCTTGCCAGTCGACCCGGGCAGAAAAAGCATCGGCAAGAAAGCAGCGACCGTAGTCAGTACACCGAAAACCACCGGGATCGCGACTTCCTGCGTACCTTTGACCACCGCGTCGAGGCCGGTCTCTCCGCGTTGCCGCGTGCGGTAAACGTTCTCGCCGACCACGATCGCGTCATCGACAACGATTCCAAGCACCAAAATAAAACAAAACAGCGACAGTACGTTGATCGAGACTCCAAGCGACGGAAACATCCACAGGGCACCGAGAAAAGACAGCGGGATCCCCATGGTTACCCACAGAGCCAGACGAAACTGTAGAAACAGAGCCAAACAGATGAACACCAGCAGCAAGCCCTGGCCACCGTTGCGAAGAAGAGTATCGAGGCGCCCGCGCAGAACCCGGGAACTATCGCGCCAAGTATCCAGGTAAATGCCGTTCGGAAGATCCGGCCGGGCCTCCCTTACATATTTCTTGACCGCCTCCGCCACCTCGAGAGCACTTTGCTGGCCGACCCTGAAGACCTGGACCATCACCGCGGGCTTGCCGTTGAAACGCGCGCTTTGATCGGTCTCCGCGAATCCGTCAACGACGGTCGCCACATCCGACAAGTACAGCCTGGTACCATCCGGCCTGCTAAGCAGCACCAAGCGTTCGAAATCCCGGCCGGTATAAGCTTGTCCCTTCGTGCGCAGCATGATCTCGGCCGCTTCGGTGCGGACCGAGCCTGCGGGTAGATCCAACGAAGAGCGGCGCACAGCGTCTGCAACCTGGTCGAAACTCAAACCAAAGCGCCGCAAAGACGACTCCGGCACTTCGATGGAGACCTCGTAGGGGCGGGCATTGCTCAACTCCACCAGCGTAATACCTGGCAGGCTGGTCAACTCGTCGCGCACGCGCTCGGCGAAACGCTTAAGAGTCAACTCGCCGGCGTCGCCGTACACCGCCACCGAGAGCACGTGGCGGCGAATGGTGACTTGGCTTACCACCGCCTCCTCGGCCTCCTCGGGGAAGGTATCGATAGTATCGACCTGAGATTTGACATCGTCGAGCAACTCTCCGACGTCAGTGCCCAACATGGCTTCGATGGTTACCGCGCCCACTCCCTCGGCCGCTGTGGATGAGATCTGCTTGACACCCTCGAGCCCGGCGATTTTCTCTTCGATACGGACGTTGATCGCTTCTTCGACTTCCTCCGGTGAGGCTCCGGGATACAGCACCGAGACATTGACGATATCGGCATTTATCTCGGGGAACACCTCTTTTTTGATAACCGGTACGGTCAGCGCGCCACCGACTACGATAATCAGCATCAACAAATTGGCAGCAACCGAGTTATCGGCAAACCATGCTATGAGAGCTTTCACGCGCCGGCCTCCGGCTCTGCAACACGCACCGCCATACCGTCTACCGCCACCTCGAGCGGTGATACGCACACCCGGTCGCCGTTCGCCAAGCCCGAGGAGACGATCACCCGGTCGGATTCCGAACGCACGACCTCTACGTTTTTGAAACGAAGTTTGCCTTCGTCATCAACCACCATCACTTTTCCGCTACCGCGCATCGCGATACGGGGAATGCTGAAACCTCCGGTGACACGGCGGCCCTGGATCTCGGCTTCGACGAACATTCCCACCGCCAGAGGAGGCCTGTCCGGGTCGTTACCGCGCGCATAAGGGTCACGAACCCGGGCAATCGCGTGAACCATACGGCTGGCTGGGTCCAACTCGCCTTCGGTGCGAACAATACGCCCCTGCCAGGTGTAGCGTTTGCCGGCGAACATCGCCGACAACTCGACTCTAGGACCGGCTTCCTTCTCGCCGGGACCGCGATAGCCCAGGGGCAGGTTCAGATAGGCCAACTGATCATCCGGCAACGGCAGCCTGACCTCCGCAAAGTCCACCGAATACAATGATGCAACCGGCACCCCGCGCGAAAGAAACTGCCCCTTGTCTACATTCTCCCGGCGTACACGACCGCGAAAAGGCGCCCGTATGACGCTGCGTTCGAGATCGAGTTCGGCTCGCTCACGTTGCGCCTCGGCCGCTGCGACCGCCGCTCGCGCTTCAGCCAACTGAGGCTCGCGCAAAACCAACGAAGGAGCCACGCCACCGCGCAAGCTCTCCCATTCCCCGCGTGCAACTTCGGCTTCAGCTTCTTCTCGTGCCAAAGCTACCCGAGCTTGCGCTACCGATGCCTGCGCCGACTTCACCGCAAGTTCGTAGTCGCGCGGGTCGATGCGAAGCAACACTTGATTCTCTTCGAAAAACCCCCCGGTAGTCATATCCTCGGAAACGTAAACCACCCGGCCCGCCACTTCAGGGACCAACTCGATCTCCGCAGCGGGATAAACACTGCCTTGAGTGCTAACGAGCAGCGAAAAGTCCCGGCGTTCGACACGCACGACGCGTACCAACGGAACCGGGGAATGCCGGACCTGCGGCTTCGCTTCCGGACGGGCGATTACGATCAATACGGCAACGGCAAATCCGACGCCGAGGACCAGCAAAGGAAGTATCAGTTTCATGCGCGTCATAGTGACCGGCCTCCGCCCTCATTTCCCTCGGCAAGGCTGAACCCGCCACCCAGCGCAAGGTATAGATCCACCCGGTTCTGCAATCTTTCCCGGCGTAGCTCGATGAAAGTGGAACGGGCTTCAAGCGCCCTGCGTTGCGCAGTGAGCACCGTCACATAATCGTCAAGCCCCAAGCGATAACGCTCTTCGGCAAGAGCCTGTGCCGCCCACGATTGCTCGGCTGCCGCCGAGAGATGCCTGCCTTGCCGCTCGAGCAATCCTTCAGCTCTCATAGCGATCTCGACCTCACGATATGCGATAAGCAGCTTCGATACGTAGGCTGCCAACTCGGCGTCTTGCTGCGAAGCGGCAGCAGAAGCGGCGGCGCGCAAACGCCCACCCTGGAACACCGGTTGAACTATGCCGGCAGCGAGACCCCAGATACTGAAATCACCGTTGAGAAGACTCTTGAATTCATCGCTCGAAGTTCCGCTACTACCGCTCAACGAGAAGCTCGGGTACAAGGCTTTGCGCGCCTGCCGTGCACGGTAGGCGCTGGCGGCGAAACTTCTCTCCGCCGCAGCCACATCGGGCCGGCGCGACACCAAGTCCGCAGGCAAGCCGGCCGGAATCGCAGGGGGAGGATCGGACAGTCGAGCAACCGCTTCCAACTCAGCCGCCGGATAGCGTCCCAACAGAATCTCCAACTGCCGGGCAACCGCGTCACGCGCAGCTTCACGACGTTCCACCAACGCCGAGGCTCGCGAAAATTCGGCCAGAGCAAGCCGCAGGTCCAAGGCCGGCCTTACGCCTCGCTCGTAACGAGCCGACACTTGCTCCACCGATTCCTCATAGCTCGCAACCGTCTGCCGGGCCAGTTCCAGTTGCTCGCCGGCCTCGAGCAAAGCGAACCACGCTTTTCCAACCTGTCCGGCAATGGAGATCCGTGCGCCTTCGAATACATCCCGCGCTGCTTCCGCGTCCGCCAACGCAGCATCGCGGCCGGCTTTCAACCGCCCCCACAAATCGAGTTCCCAACTGAGATCGAGAGACACTCCGAACAAGTTGCTCGTCGAAACGATCAGAGGGGCGTCCTCCCCCGAAGGCGTGAGCCCACTGAACCCTGCAAAGTTTTGCTTCCTACGCCATCCGTCGAGCCCAACACCGAGTTGGGGATACAAATCCGCCCCGGCCTGGCGCGCGACCGCAAGTGCAGCGTCGAGATTGGCTGCAGCCTGGGCGAGATCGTGGTTGTGCTCCAACGCCTCGGCGATCAACGACTCGAGGACCGGGTCGCCAAAATCTTTCCACCAAGTCTCACTAATGCGGCCCTCGCTACCTACACCGCCGGACCAGGAAGAAGGCGCCTCCACACTCGTTTGCGGCACCGGTGCCACGGCCGCAGTGCAGGAGCTGAGCGCCAAGGCCAAGGAGATCATGGACAAGAGCGATCTCATCGCTTTCCTTCCCGAATCTTGGAACCGCCGGCCACGCCCACCTTCTCCTTTGAGATTGCCCCGCGACCAGGCTTGGCAACGGCGCCCCGGCCACGGCCGAGACTCTTCTTCTTGGCGCGCCCAGCCACTCCCTGCGTTTTCCGCATGTCGTATTTCGACAAATCGGTAGGTGAAGAACGCAAACCCCCGGCTAGAAACTGCACTAGGTAAACAGCCAGCGTGTCGAGATCAACGGCTTGGCCGCCGGCCCCGCCATGAATCTGATGCAACCTACCGGGATCAGCGAAGGTAGCGGCCATTGCACCGATGACGAAGTGAAAACGCGCTATCAATTCCGCCGGCGGAAGCTCCGGCCGGGCCTTTGCCAACACCGCCGTATAACGCCGGATCACTTCCGAGAACTGCTCGATCAGCATCTCCTTTACGTGCAAGCCGGGCTCGGTATGCACACGCCCGAAAAGAGCCCCCATCAACGAGTGGCCGTTCACCCGGGTTCGCGCCAGGTCGAGAACCGGCCCTATGAAACTCTGCAGTATTTCCTCGATAGGCGGCGCTTCACCCCCGGCCGCGGCCTCTGCAGCATCGAGAAGTCGCAATCGCTCCCGGTTCATAGGGTCCAGGCGGCGGGCGAACACTGCGCGGATCAGCCCTTCTTTAGAGCCGAAATGATAATGAACCGCCGCCAGATTCACCTCGGCAGCGTTGATTACCGAGCGCAGCGACGTTGCCGCAAAGCCTTGCTCGGCAAACAATCTCTCGGCGGAATCCAGAATTCTTTGTTTGGTATCGGCTTTCGGCATCGGAACCTCTTTCAAACGTTCGATTGAATCATACGTTTTAGCGATTCTATGTCAAGATGCGCCGGCAGGAAGAGCGAAGAGGTCTGCAGCGTGCGCTATGCGCTAGCTCGCAGCATGCGTCGGCTCGGGGCACACGTCGGCTCGCAGTAGCGCGCGCCGGATCGCAGTTGTCGTCAGCTCGGACCGTGCGTGAGGCACGTAGCTACCTTGATCGGACAATAATTCACGGCGCAAATCGCCTCCGGCTCGCGAATTATTGTCCGATCAAGGTTGATGGTGCCGCAGAGGCGCATACGCTACTAGGCCGGGGGTCGAAGCGGGAGTCCGGCCCAAGGCGTACTCAGGATGGATCGTACGCGAGATTCGACGCCAGCCAGCTCTCGACTTGCTCGAGGGAGACTCCCTTGCGGCGTGCATAGTCGACGGCTTGGTCGCGGTCTATCTTGCCCAGGCCGAAATATGCAGCCTGCGGATGTGAGAAGTAGTAGCCACACACGGAGGCAGCAGGCAGCATCGCAAAACTCTCGGTAAGACTCATCCCGGCGTTTTCCCCGGCCTTCAGCAGCGAGAACAAGGCTTGTTTCTCCGAGTGGTCCGGACAGGCAGGATAGCCGGGCGCGGGCCTGATGCCGCGGTAGGCTTCGCCCACTAGGGCGTCGTTGTCCAATGATTCCTCGGGTGCATAAGCCCAGTATTCCCTGCGCACCCGCTCGTGAAGCCGCTCGGCAAACGCTTCTGCCAACCGGTCGGCCAGCGCCTTGAGCATTATCGAGGAATAGTCGTCGTGGTCTCGTTCGTACAATGCCAGCCGCGCTTCCAGGCCCTGGCCGCAAGCCACGGCAAAGGCGCCGATGTAGTCGGCCACCCCACGGTCCTTGGGCGCTACGAAATCGGCAAGGCAGTAATTAGAGCGTCCCGGAGCTTTGACTAATTGCTGGCGGAGAAAATGCATGGTGCATACCGGCTCTTGCCGGGACTCCGAGACATAGATTTCAACGTCATCGCCGCAGGAATTCGCCGGCCACAACGCGAATACTCCACGAGCACGCAGCCAGCGCTCCGCAACGATTCTCTCCAGCATCGCCTGCGCATCTGCGAAAAGCTGATTGGCCGCTTCGCCTACGGCGGCGTCGTGCAAGATCGCCGGATACTTGCCGGGCAGTTCCCAGGTAGAAAAAAACGGAGTCCAATCGATGCGCTCCAGCAGCTCCTCGAGCGGGTAGTCGCCGAACACCTGCAAGCCGAGCAGGCGTGGAGGCGGAGGCGAATAGGAGTCCCATTGCCCGTCGAAGGCATGTTCACGGGCCTGTTCTATGGTGTAGCGCCGCGCCGAGGAGCGCCGCTCGCCGTAGCGCACACGCAACTGCCCATACTCTTTGCGAGTATCGGCGGCGAAGCTTTCGCGGCGGTCTTCCGACGTCAGCGCGGAAACCACACCCACGGCCAGTGAAGCATCGGGAACATATACGGTGGCCCCGCTATAAGCCGGTTCTATCTTGACAGCGGTGTGCACTCGCGAAGTGGTGGCCCCACCGATCAGCAGCGGAAGCGTCGAACCCTTACGCTCTAACTCGGTCGCCACATGCGCCATCTCTTCGAGTGAAGGCGTGATTAGGCCGCTCAAGCCGATGATGTCGGCACCCTCTTGTTGCGCGGCTTCGAGTATTCGCTCGCAGGGAACCATCACCCCGAGATCGACCACATCGAAATTGTTGCACTGCAAGACCACCCCGACGATGTTCTTGCCGATATCGTGAACGTCGCCCTTGACCGTGGCCAGCACCACCTTACCCTTGCTGTGCACCTCCCCGACTTGTTTCTCCTCTTCTATGAAGGGAATCAGGTAGGCCACAGCCTTCTTCATCACCCGCGCGCTCTTTACCACTTGGGGAAGGAACATCTTGCCGGCGCCGAACAACTCGCCGACTTGTTTCATGCCGTCCATCAAGGGACCTTCGATGACGTGTAAAGCCCGCTCGGACTGCGCGCGTAGCTCCTCGGTATCCTCTTCTATGTATTCGGCCACACCGTGGACCAGGGCATGTATGACACGCTCGCGCAGCGGACGGTCGCGCCACTCGGGATCTCCCTCATCCCGCGACCCCCCGCCACTGAACTTATCGGCCACCTCCAGCAAGCGCTCGGTCCCATCGCTGCGACGGTTCAGGACCACATCTTCCACCCTTTCGAGCAGCTCGGGATCGATGTCTTCGTAAACCGTAAGAGCCCCAGCGTTGACGATACCCATGCTGAGGCCTGCGCGGATGGCGTGGTAAAGGAACACCGAGTGGATCGCTTCACGTAAAGCGTTGTTGCCGCGGAACGAAAACGAGACGTTGCTGACCCCTCCGCTGACCAAGCAAGCGGGTAGCGTAGCGCGGATCTCACGCGTGGCCTCGATGAAATCGACCGCGTAGGAGTTATGCTCTTCGATACCGGTGGCGATCGCAAAGATGTTGGGATCGAAAATTATGTCTTCAGGCGGGAGACCGACTTCGTCGACGAGGATACGATAGCAACGCGTACAGATCTCGACCTTGCGATCCTTACTGTCGGCTTGCCCCTGTTCATCGAAGGCCATTACGATCACCGCCGCACCGTAACGCCGGATCTCTTTGGCCCGGCGGACGAACTCTTCACTGCCCTCCTTCAGGCTGATCGAGTTGACCACCGGCTTGCCTTGAACGCATTTCAGCCCGGCTTCGATCACGCTCCATTTCGATGAGTCTATGACTAGCGGAACGCGGCTGATATCGGGCTCGCAAGCCAGCAGGTTAAGGAAACGCGACATGGATGCTTCCGAGTCGAGCAAGGCTTCGTCCATGTTCACGTCGATCAGTTGGGCGCCGTTGTCGACTTGCTGCCGGGCTACCTCGAGCGCCGCCTCGAAATCCCCCGTGCGAATGAGCCTGGCGAACTTCGCGGACCCACTTACGTTGGTGCGCTCCCCGATATTCACGAACAAAGAATCCGGACTGATGTTGAAGGCCTCCAAGCCGCTCAAACGGCATCGCAGCGGCAGCTTAGGTATCTCACGCGCTGCGTGCGGCACGACCGCCGCCCTTATCGCCGCAATATGCGCAGGCGTAGTGCCGCAACAACCGCCCACTATGTTGACCAACCCGGACTCCGCAAACTCCGCGAGGACAGCGGCCATATGCTCCGGCGTATCGTCATATTCACCGAACTGGTTGGGGAGGCCGGCGTTGGGGTGGACGCTGACCGCAACCTCGGCTACACGCGAAAGCTCCTGGACGTAGGGCCGCAGGTCTTCGGCTCCAAGGGCACAGTTCAACCCTACCCACAAGGGCTCGGCGTGGGCCACCGAGTTCCAGAAGGCCTCGGTGGTCTGGCCGGAAAGCGTACGCCCACTACGGTCGGTTATGGTGCCCGAGACCGCCAAAGGCAGGCGCGATCCGGCCCCGTCGAAGTAGGAATGCGCGGCATAAATCGCCGCTTTCGCATTGAGCGTGTCGAATACCGTCTCGATCAAGATCAGGTCGGCACCGCCGTCGAGCAGGCCGCGTAACGCTTCGCTGTAGGACTCGACCAGTGCATCGAAGTCTACGTTGCGCGCCGCGGGATCGTTGACGTCGGGCGACATGGAAGCCGTGCGATTGGTCGGCCCCAGGACGCCGGCGACAAAGCGAGTCCCGCCATCCGTGTGGGCGGAGGCAAACTCCTCGACAGCCTCGCGTGCAAGCTCGGCCGAACGGCGATTGAGTTCGTAGGCAAGGTCCTCCATCCCGTAGTCCGCCAGAGAAATCGCCGTCGAGTTGAAAGTGTTGGTCTCGACGATATCCGCCCCCGCCTCGAGATAGGCGCGATGAATATCTTTTATGATCTTCGGGCGCGTAAGCGACAACAAATCGTTGTTGCCCTTGAGATCGCTGCGCCAGTCCGTAAACCGCTCGCCCCGGTAATCCGCCTCTTCGAGCCGGTAGTCCTGAATCATGGTACCCATGGCACCGTCCAGGAAGAGGATCCGCCGGGCGAGTAGTTCGCGAAGCTGTTTATCGATGCTGTGGGTATTCAACGCAGTGGATTCCAACGGGGTTTCGGTGTGAGCTTAAAAAAAGAGACCAAATGGGCACTCCCGCCCGGTTGGACGAGTTCTCATGTCACTTTGTTCTTATCATTTCGAGCGATGTTTGCGAGACGCAAGACGGATGCCCTCACGAGCCCGTGTAGCCCACTGAGTCGTGGCAGCGGCCGCGATGCCGTAGCTTTTGCGGGAGTAATCCGTACCGGGCTGCAAGGGGAAGGGCTCGCCGCCGGCCAAAGAGAAAACACTAGCCCCTGCTTCTTCGATCAGCAGCCAGGCTGCCGCAAGATCCCAAATCTTCGCAGTCGCTTCGAAAGCCACGGCCGAGGTCCCGGCAGCAACCGAGCACAGACTGTAAGCGGCCGAGCCCAGCAGGCGGGTCTTCAAGCCAAGGTCCCAGTCATAACTCCTCAAAGTGCGGGAACAGCAGGTCATCACAGCGGCCGCACCGCAGCCACTTTCCCGACCGCTAACCAGTGGTTCGCCGTTGAACCGCGCCCCGCCGCCGCGAGTAGCGGTATAAAGCTCGTCGAGCATCGGGAAGTAAAGAGCTGCAACCGCCACCTGTCCGTGTTCGACCCGGGCAATGGAAACCCCCCAGTAGCGAAGACCTACCGAAAAGTTGGTGGTTCCGTCGAGTGGATCGACCACCCACACCGGCTCCGCTCCGCCTTCGTAAACGGTCTGTATCTCCTCGCTCAACACGAAATCCCCCGGACGCTCCGCGGCCAGACGGGTATGAATCAACTCGTCGCAGGCCAAATCGGCGGCCGTGACCAAGGAATGGTCGTCCTTTAGCCTAGCCTTTAGCTGCGCATGCCCTCTGTAGGAGAGCAGCAGCTTGCCGGCGGAACAGGCCAGGTCGGCGGCAAGATCTTCGCAAGCGGCGCTCACCGCGCCCAAGCCTCGATGAGGTAGTAGGCCAAAGCAAGAGACGACGGCAACAGCAGCCGTCCGGGTTCGGCTCCCGCGAAGCTGTTGCCGTCGAGGGTGGCGAGCACATGCCCGCGCTCGAACCAACGTACGTCCTCCATTTCGCGGTCATCCATGACTATATCTTCGCTTTGCGCTTCGGCCATGCACCCGATCATCAGTGATGAAGGAAACGGCCACGGTTGGCTGGAGTGGTAACGAACCGCCCCCACTTTCACGCCGGACTCCTCGAACACTTCGCGCCTCACCGCCTCCTCTACGGTCTCCCCTGCCTCCACGAAACCGGCCAAGGCCGAGAACATGCCTCGCGGCCAGCCCTGCTGGCGCCCGAGCAGGCAACGCTCGCCACGAGTGACCAGCATGATCACTACCGGATTGACACGCGGAAAATGTTCGGCGTCGCAGGCCGGGCAGCGCCGCAATCCGCCGCCGGACTCGGAGGCGGTCTTGGCCCCGCATTTCGCACAAAAACGATGGGTGGAATGCCAATCCACCAAGGAGCGGGCCTGCGCGACTATCCCCCATGGTTCCCCGGGGCAGCGTACCAATGCGGTACGCACATCCTCGAATTCAGCCGCCCCGGACAGGCCTAAAGCAGCCTCGGCATCCGGCAAGTGCGAAAGGTCGACCGCGAAGTGCGCTACCCCATCATCGAGACCGAGCAAGATCGCACCAACGTCGGCATCCATCGATGCACGAATATTCCCGCGAGCCCATCCAAGAGTCGGAGGGTCTCCCTTTTTTATCAATACGTTAAGCCGCCACAGCGGGAGAAAGCGCGAACTCTCGTCGCGCTCGAGCGACGCCAGCCACTGCTCATCCCCCCTGCGATTGGCCGCACGATCCAGGGGGTTTCCAGAAAATACGTAAGGGCTCGACACGCGGGAACGCTAATACGAATCAACAGCCAATCACACCCGGAGCAGTCTCCACGCGATATCCCTTGTTAATTGCAAACTCATCTAGGTATACTTGCCCTGATCCGCGGCTAGCGCCGTGGATCAATCGGAGTTGCGCGTTGCTCTTGGGATAGAGGGTCACCTGAGAGAAATGTCGCATACATTGACGCGTAACTACTTTCTTCTTGCTGTGAAGACGAAGACGGCGTGGTGGTCCGGGTCACGCCGTTTTCTTTTGGCTGCATTGGCAGCCCTTCTCGCTACCGCTTTCGTGGAGTTCGTCGAGGCCGAGCCGGCCTACGCACGGCGGCCGATCGATTCACGCATTCTGCTGATCGGAAATAGCTTCAGCCGCGGCCTGAAACCGCGGCTAAAATCCCTCATTCGTTCGGCCGGTGGCAACCCGCTCATCAAATCCGTAGCCAAGAACGGGGCAACTTTGGCCAGCCATGTTTCCTCGGCCACCACCTTGTCTCGAATCTCCTCGGAGCCCTGGGACTATGTGCTCCTGCAGGAACAAAGCCTCGGCATCTTCAATGTCCGCTATCCGGCTGCGAGAACACTCGACGCTTACATAGCGGCCAACGGCTCCCAGTCCATGTTTTTCATGACTTGGCGCGACCGCGATGATGCCTTGACCGCCTACGACTCGCTGCGCGGCGTTCCCGGGGGTGAGGTCGGCTATGTGCCCATTGCCACGGAACTCGGCGCGCCGCTGGCGCCTATCGGGTGGGCTTTCCGCAATGTGGTCGAGCGCGGTCTATACACCGGCCTCTGGGCCAAGGATGCGCACCATGCCGGAAGCGCCGGGCGCTATCTCGCGGCCTGCGTTATCTATGCCAGCGTCTTCGGCAAGAGTCCTGAGGGTCTATGGGCGCCGGGTAGCCTCGACCCTGCCGAAGCCTCCTATTACCAAAGCTTGGCCGCGGAGACGGTTTTTACAGAAGCGGATGTCTGGAACGTAACCGTTGCTCCGCCGCCCTTGCCCGCCGTGCAGGTAGCGGTAAGCGGCAGCGCAGATGACGCGATGGAAAGTCTCACTAACGGACAAGTGAGTTCCGCGGGATCTCTTTCTTTCGGTGCCGGCAAGATCAATGCTCTGCGCTTCCGCAATATCGCCGTTCCACGCGGTGCAACCGTAATCGCAGCGCAATTGGAGGTTGCTCCGGGTTCCGGCCGCGTAAATCCTATCACTCTCCTATACCAAGCGGTGTCCGCCGATTCGGCCCCGCCACTGAATACGGCCAACTGGTCCCTGAGTTCGCTGAGCACCGGCTCGAACTCGCTCGTTGAAGCCCCGCCGGCTTACGAAAGCGGCAGCTACAATGCGAGCGGCGACCTCGCACCCCTCATCCAAGAACTGATCGACAGGCCCGGCTGGAGTCCCGGCAACGCGATTACGCTACTTGTCTCCGACCTCGGTAGCAGCGCGGCACGCACGGTGAAGTCCTATGACGTGCGCCCCAGCTTGGCACCCAGACTGCAGATCGAATACCTACCCTGAGGGATGGCATCAACGCTCGACTAGCAGGCCTATCGCTCGCCTCCGCAATATTGCTGGGTGCGCCTGCACTGTCCGTAGCTGCCCTACCCACGCAGATCCACAATCGAAACGTCAAATGCCAGAAGAGTCTGGGTAAAGGCGTTCGTAAGCTCGCAAGCACCGTGGTCAGGGCCACTGCGAAGTGCCATAGCCAACGGCAGGCCGGCCACATTCCCGCAGCCACGGACTGTAACGACCTCGCCCAACTCGATTCCAGGGCCTCGTCGAAGATTGCTACTGCCAAGAAGAAACTCGCGGCTTTGGCAATGGCGAAGTGCAACCCGGCCCGCGTCTCGGCTCCGAACGTCCTCGGTTACCTGGGCTGTCCAACGCCCTGCGATACGATCGCCGTCACCGACTACAGCAGGGTGGGCGATTGCCTCGCCTGCGTAATCAGCGAACAGTCGCGTCTGGCAAGCGTCGCAGCTTTCGGATCACCCGCCGCGCCGGCAAGCGATCTGGCCGCTATGCGATGCTTCTCGGGGGTCAGCCGCGCGTTGCGCGGCAGTATGGACACGCGAATTCGCGAACAACAGGCCTGCCAGGTAGACAAGCTCCGAGGTCTCGACCCGGCGGCTTCATCCGATTGCCTCACCGCCGATCTCCGGCAAAAGATCCAGACGGCCGAGCAGAAAGCAGTCGCCGCCGCCGGCCGCTGTGCAAGTGACGCCTACGCAGCAGAATTGGCAAGCTGCTCCGCCACCGTCTCCGGACTTCAGGACTGTGTCGTGCAAGCAGCCGCTACCCACGCCGGCGCCGCCTTCGACGCCGTTTTCCCGCCGCTACCGCTGATTGCCAACCCCGCGGATCTGGTAGTGCGCGGAGGCCTCATCTACACGGTCGACCAGGCCAACCCAGCCGCCGAGGCGGTCGCAATCCGCGCTGGGAAGTTCGTCTACGTCGGCTCGAACGCGGGTGTCGACGCCTGGTACGGACCCAACACCCGCACCATAGAGCTACGAGGCAAGCTCGCGCTACCCGGAATGCACGACGTCCACCAGCACTCGGTCGAGGCCATGAATCCCGCAGCCCAAACTTGCGAATTAGTGCCTGACACCAACCCCGAGTTCTTGATCCCGATACTGCGCAACTGTGCACCGGCTCAGACCGGCAGCAACTGGGTACTCGGATTCGGCTACTCGATCGGCTCGATGCTAGCCACCGGCCGCGATCCGGTCGACATACTTGACGACGCCATCCCCGGCCGTCCCGCTGCGATGCTCGAGGAGACCTCGCACTCGGCGTGGGTCAACTCAGCCGCACTAGCCGCGTTGGGCATCAGTGCCGGCAGTCCGGACCCGATCGGGGGCATCATCGGAAAGAACGCTTCCGGCCAGCCCAACGGGCTGTTGTTCGAAAACGCGGGCGAACTCGCCTTCGAGGCCGCACTGCAACCGACGCCCCAACTCGACAACCTCAAATACAACGGGTTGCTCGACGCCATGGCCTTACTCGCCCGCAACGGTATCACCTCGGTCGTGGATGCCCGCGTTTACCGTACCCGCAATGACATCGCGGTCTATCGGCGAGCCCTCGCCGAGGGCACTCTCGGCGTTCGCACCATCCTCGCTCTGTGGGCCTACCCGCACTTCGACGATGCCACGCAGATCGCCGACCTAGTCGCGCTCTACGACAACGACCCAAGCAGCCTGCTGCGAATCTCGCAGGTCAAGCTCTACAGTGACGGCCTGTTACAAAACGGCACGGCGGCGCTACTCGCGCCCTACGACCAAGACCTCGGCATCACCGGTCCCACCGGTATGAACTACTTCAGTGAGACCCGTCTTGCCGATTACACTACCCAACTCGAACGCGCCGGCTTCGACATTTTCATTCACGCTATCGGCGACCGTGCCGTAAGAGAGGCGCTCAACGCAATCGAATCCGCCATGGCGGCCAACGGCCCGATGGATCGCCGCCATCGATTGACACATGTGGAACTGGTGGACAGCGCCGACCGCAGCCGCTTCGCCCAACTCGGCGTAGTCGCCGACTTCCAACTCGCCGGCTATTTCACCCTGCCTGCGAGTTGGAGCTACGAAGTTCCGCTGCTAGGGAACCGGGCCTTCGAACAGATGCCGGTGCGCAGCATTTATGACAGCGCGGCAAGGATGACTCTCAGTAGCGATTACGACGTCAGTGAGATCTCTCCGTTCCTCGGCATGGAGCACTCCCTGAAGCGCGCCCAGCACAGCCTTCCCGGCATCGAAGCGGCGATTCGAGCCTACACACTCGACGCCGCTTACGTCATGCGGCAGGAGGAGCGAACCGGATCGATCGAAGTCGGAAAACTCGCCGACCTGATCGTCGTCAACAAGAACATCCTCGACATCCCCACAAACAAGATCTCGAGCACCAAGGTCTTGCTAACGCTACTAGGCGGTACCGAACAATACCGCGCCCCCGGCTTCTAGCCACATTGATGCCGTCACCGGAGCCTGCGTTTCATCGCAAGCTCTTTCCGTGCAAGCTCTTTCATCCCAAGCCCTTTCATTGCAAACCCTTTCGGCGCAAGCCCGTTCGGTGCAAACTCTTTCGGCGCAAGCTCTTTCGGCGCAAGCCCCTTCGGTGCAAACTCTTTCGGCGCCAGCTCTTTCTTCGTAAAAACAGGTGGTTGTAGCCGCCGTGTAGCGGATGAGTGAACTGCTAAACGGCATCCCCTTAAATATTGAGTGATACATTTCTTGACTATTGTATCACAATTCACTACACCGTGAGGCGGAGGTACTCTTGTTATGAGTGACGACGAGCAGAGGCACCACGAGCGCAGGGATGACACGCGCAGAGACGACGAGCACGGGCACCACAAACGCAGGAAAACCGAGCGCAGGAACAACGAGCGCGAAAATGACGAGCGTAGGGATGACACGCACGGGGACGAGAAACTCGAGAGAAACGAAAAAGTGCTACACACGCGAATCTCCCCGTCGCTGGATCGTGAAATAAAACGACGGGCGCGTGGTTTGGGCATGTCGGTTTCGACCGTGGTGCGCAACGTGTTGCTCCATACCTTCGATTTGGTGGAGGACATCGTCAACGACAGCACCAACGTCGCGTTATCGATCGCAGGAGACCACGAGGAAAAGCCAACGGGCGGAGACGAGCCTTTGCCTCGCACAACCCGAAGGACGCGGCGGCCCGTCCGGGACACGCCGGGCCGCGAATACATTATCGGCTGGCAAGAGCTGATTCTGAACCTCAACGCGGTGTGCGATCGCTGCAACACCATTCTCGCCAAGGGCGCCCGCGCAGCAGTGGGAATCTCGGAGGCCTCCGAACCGCACACGGTGATCTGTAGCGATTGCCTGGAGGCAATCACTGCCGATGGCGGCGATGGCGGCGAAAACGACAGGCCGGGCAACAGACCCGGCAACGACAGCCCTAAACAGCGAGGTCCCGGTCGATGATGGCTCGTCGGCAACGACAGATAACGATCCACGGCCTCACGATCGCATATCACTGCGCCGGAAGCGGTCCCGTAGTGCTGATGCTCCACGGTATGGCCGGGGACTCCTATACCTGGGACCGCGTCTTCCCTGTGCTCTCGCGACGATTCACCGTGGTCGCGCCCGATCTTCTGGGCCACGGTAATTCGGCAACACCGGCCACCGAATACTCGCTAGGCGCGCACACCAACATACTGCGGGACTTCTTGCTGGCACTCGGCCATGAACGCGCCACTTTGGTCGGACATTCCTACGGCGGTGGAGTGGCGATGCAGTTGGCTTATCAATTCCCCGGCCTGTGCGAACGAATCGTTCTGGTCGGCAGCGGGGGGCTCGGACCGGAGGTCAACCGGCTGCTCCGAGTGCTTGCACTTCCCGGCGCAGAGCAACTGTTTCCGCTGCTATGCTCGCATAAGCTGTGCGAGATCGGACGAAACTTGGCATCTTGGCTCGGCGCCGCCGGTTTACGCGTTTCTCCCGAGATCGAGCAGATCTGGCGCAGCTACGAGTCGCTGTCCGACGCGGCCCGCCGTGCAGCGTTCTTCCGCACCTTGCGCGCGGTAATCGATTCCCGGGGCCAGTCGATAAGTGCTCGCGACCGGTTCTACCTGACCGCGCAAGTCCCCATGCTGATCGTCTGGGGCAGCCACGACGCTATCATCCCAGTGGAGCACGCCCACCAAACACACGAGTCGTTAGCCGGTAGCCGCCTGGACGTCTTCGAAAGCGCTGGGCACTACCCGCACTGCGAGTCCCCCGAAAGGTTTGCCGCCGCGCTCAGCGACTTCATCGATTCCACGGCGGAAGCCCGCAACTCCCAGAGCAACTACATGAGACTGTTGCGCACGACAGCCGGCACGTCCCATGCTTAGCCGGGGTTATTCTGAATGCCCTCGGTATCGCAAAACGGAGCCGGTCGCCTCTTTGCTGCATACGGTCTAGAGTCCACCCAAACGTTACCCTGTAGGCGCAACGCTTGATCGAAACACGGCAAGGCCGGACGAGTGCCGGCCGACGCTGAGCCGTGTCTTTCTATCGATCATGCCCCGAGCCTGGAGAAGAGCTTTGTTGGAAATAGAATTCAGCGAGGAAGAGCTGGCCGCTTTCGAACATCGAGTGTCGTCGGCCCTGAACGAAGGCCGCGAGTACGAAATACCCGTACTCGGGTACGGAGAAGTCTCGACGGTTTTGCGCATGGATGCGGCGGCCGGGCCGCTGGCATGTAAACGAATCCCGCGCCTACCTAGCCGCAAGGCAGCCGATAAGTACGCCGGTCTGATCGGACTCTATATAGAGCGGCTGGGACAACGCGGAATCCGTGTGGTCCCCACCGAACTCGCTATCGTCGAGTCGCAGGATCGTAGTTTCTCGCTGTACTGCATACAGCCGGTGCTACCCCCGGGGAGCTTGGGCCCCGACTACTTTGCCACCCTCGAACTCGACGAGACCGTCGAAGCCACCCGGCGTATCTTCGAATTGATGAACAAGAGCGTGGATGCGACCATCGCTCCCGACGGTCAACTGTCGAACTGGTCCTTCATCGAAGGCGATATCTTCTATCTCGACATCGGCTCGCCTTTCCTGCGCGACGAGCGGGGCAACTCGCTACTCGATTGGGGCCATCAGATCTCGGCTCTTCCTCCGCTGATACGGCCGTTGGTACGTGGAAAACTGTTGCACGACATCATCGACAACTACCACAGCCTGCGCGGGCAGATCGTGGACTTCCTGGGGAATCTCACCAAGGAACGGTTGGAGCGCCTGACCCCGGCCTTGATGGAACTGGCCAATTGCGAGTTCAGCTTCGATCCGCCCATCACCCGCGCCGAAGTAGACAGCTACTACCACAAAGACGCTCGCACCTACGCATTGATGCAGTCGTTGCGCCGGGCAGACCGCTGCTGGCAGCGCAAAGTAAGACGGCGAAGCTACCCCTATTTCCTGGCTCCCAAAGTCGACCGTAATCTGTAGCCTATATTGTCAATAAGCGCCCGGCTGCGAGCCGGCAAGCGCGAGCAGCCTCGATCCGTCCGCCACTCGCGGCGCGCAGGCTCGAGTGTAAGTCGTCGCATGAATTCGCGGCCTCAAGATTCCTTCGTGGCTTTCATCTCCCGGTCGCGTAATTCCCTGCGCAACATCTTGCCGACCGCACTCTTGGGAAGTTCATCCAGAAACTCATAGAGTTTCGGAACCTTGTAAGCCGCCAGCTTCTCACGACAGAAGGCATCGAGTTCCTGCTCGCTCAGGCTTTCCCCGGGCCGCAGCACGACGAAAGCCTTCACCGTCTCGCCGCGATACTCATGCGGGATGCCCACTGCGCAAGCTTCCTGGATCTTGGGATGCTGGTAGAGTACTTCGTCGATGTCACGCGGGTAGATATTGTAGCCACCGGCGATTATCATGTCCTTCTTGCGGTCGACGATGAAGAGGTAGCCCTCGTCGTCCATGTAACCGATATCGCCGGTGTAGAGCCAACCGTCGCGAATGGTCTCCGCGGTCGCCTCCGGGCGGCCGTAATAGCCTCTAGTGACCTGCGGCCCCTTGATCAGTATCTCCCCGGACTCGCCCATCGGCAGTTCCTGCTCTCCGCTTTCGACATCTACGATACGGCAGTCCGTATCGGAGACCGGGATACCCGCACTGCCCGCTTTCTGCACCCCCCGCCATGGATTGGCATGGCAGAGAGGCGAGGTTTCGGTAAGGCCATAAACTTCGACAATGTCGTGCCCCACCGTCTCCTTCCATGAGCGGATGGTTTCCAACGCAAGCGGCGCCGCGCCCGACATACAACCTTTGATGAAAGACAAGTCCGCGCCGGCCAAGCGCTCATCGTTCAGAAGGCCGACGAAGATGCTGGGTACGCAGGGGAAGTAAACCGGCTTGTACTTCAGGGTAAGATCCAGAACCGTAGCGGGCTCGGGACGCGGAACCAAGATATTGGTGAGGCCGCGAAACACCGAATGGCTCATCACCGCCATGAATCCCGCCGTATGGAAGAAGGGGAATACCGCCAGGATGCTCTCTTTGCCGCCACGAACGTCGAACATCCAAGCCATGAGCTGTTGTACGTTGCAGCTCAAGTTGCGATGGCTGAGCATCACTCCCTTGGACACGCCGGTAGTGCCACCGGTGTACTGAAGACAGGCTAGGTCGTCGAAAGCAACGTCAACCGGTGGCAGCTCGCCCCGCCGGCGGCCCGCCAAGCCGGTGAATTCGATCACCTCTTCAGCGGCAGGAGTCTTGCGATGCATGTCGCGCTTGAGCAAAGGGAACAGTTGTTTGGAAATGAACGGAAGGTAGTCGCGAATATGGCAGGTTATGATCTTCTCGACTCCGGTTTTCTCCCGCAAGGACAACAAGCGTGGGACCAGGAGATCGAGGCACACAGCCAACTTGCAGCCTGAATCGTTGAGCTGATGCTCGAGTTCGCTCTCCGTATAAAGTGGATTGTGCATCACCACCACTGCGCCCAAGCGCATCACGGCAAAAGCAGCAATGACTATCTGTGGAATGTTCGGCATTATCAGCGCGACCCTATCGCCTTGCTGCACGCCGAGTTCTAACAAGGATGAGGCAAAAGCATCGACCATCCCATCGAGTTCACGGTAGCCGATCTTCTTGCCCATCATCACCAACGCGGCAACGTCGCCGTAATCGCGCGCACTACGGCGAAGAGCCTCGGGCAAAACTATTTCCTTGTAATCAATGGAGGGGGGAACCTCCGCATCATAGGCTTTGTGCCAAACTCTTTCTTCCATTCTCCCCTCCGGCCTTCACAGCGCTCCCGGGCAACTAGAACCACCCTGGCTCGACTGAGATTTCCGCAATTTCGGCCGATGCACAGCCTGGATCATCTAACGGTTTTTCTCACTGCGAACGGGACACGTCTTGAATCGTACAACGGCTGATTTTCGCACTTTGACTAACACATGGAGCAGAGCACGGAAACGCCTGCAGATTCCGACAAAAATATCCGCCGATTCCGGGGTAAAGTGGGCGCACTACAAATTTGTGAGAGGAGTTCATCCGAACGCCTCGCGGGAGGCTGAGCAACGCTCCCAGAAGTCCTCGAAACGACCGCTGAGCTTGCAGCAGCGCAGGGCGATGATCGCATCGGCTCCCTCCACACTCCAGTGCATTCCGGCACGCTTGCAGCGAGTTCCGATAACCACCTGGCAGCCGGCCTCAACGACCCCGGTCGAGGTGCACAACCCTGCCGCCCGGAACTCAGCGCAACGCATCCGGGCACGGTTTTCCTCGACGTAGCCGATGCACTTGCGGGCCTCCTCGTTTTTGGCCGAATGAGTCCGCATAGCGCGCGTGCTGCCCGCCGTCGATCCTGCACTAGACGTGACGTCTCACTTATGAGACTATGCGGCCGTGATCGTGATCCTCGATCCCTGCAAGCGGGAGATCCAGCGAATGCCTCGATCGATACGAGAGGATCTCGCTGATGCATTGGCGCGCCTGGATGAGGGCCACACGCTTTCGATGCCGCTGTCACGTCCGATGACGGCGATTGGCGCGGGCGTGCATGAGTTGAGACTCAAAGACCGTTCCGGCGCATATCGCACCATCTACGCGCTGCGAACGGCCAGGACGGTCTATGTCGTCCATGGATTCAAGAAGACCGCCCGGGCGACACCTCGGAAGAACATTGAGCTAGCCCAGCGACGGCTGAAGGAAATCGAACGATGAAAAGAACAATACCTGCCCGCCTTGCCGAAGACCTGGGCCTGCCCAAGAGCCGCACAATGGAAGCCATCGTGAAGGCCGAACTCATTTCAGCCGTTCTTCAGGAAATAGATCGTGCCGGGATTACACACGCCGAATTGGCGAAGCGTTCCGGACTCGCTCGCAGTGCGGTTACCGGAGTTCTGTCCGGCAGCCTCCAGCGAGTGACCATCGACCGCATCCTGCGTCTGGTGGACGCCGCGGGGCTGGAAGCCCACGTAAAGGTGCGACGGACCGCATAAGCAGAAGCTGAAGATGGTGCCCCATAGCAGTTTTGGTTGGAACTCGGCGCTGGAATGCCTAGCCCGCATTATTCATGAAACCTCTGCTACGAGCCTCAATCGCCCGCAATCTCGGCCCGTGCTCGCTTTTCGGCCCTCGACGTACTGTTAGTACGCCTGCGGGCCTCATCGCTGCGCTTGGGCCGATCTCACGGG
>JAJRWY010000152.1 GCA_024276575.1 Candidatus Binatota bacterium | reverse complement strand
CGCCGCTCGCCGGCTCGCGGCTCACCACTTTTCGGCCCTCGACGTACTGTTAGTACGCCTGCGGGCCTCATCGCTGCGCTTGGGCCGATCTCACGGGCGCTTGCGACTCTCGCGACGAGGTTTCATGAATAATGCGGGTTAACCGACGGTTCGTACCGGGAGAAACACGGATGCCAGATAAGCAACAAGCCCTACGAGAAGCCCAAGCCGGGACGCGTGGGGAAAACCCTTGGAAAAAGGCCTGCTGCATTCTGTGCAGCCTCAACTGCGGGATTGAAGTGCAGTTGGGAGGCGAGGGCGGCCGCCATATCGTCAAGGTCAAAGGCGACCGGGGGCATCCGCTCTCGCAAGGCTATTTGTGCGAGAAGGCCCAGCGCCTCGATCATTACCAGAACTCCGGCGACCGCCTCGAGACCCCGTTGCGCCGGCGTAAGGACGGTAGTTTCGAGTCCATCGATTGGGACACCGCGATCCGCGAGGTGGCCGAGAAGTTTGCCGCGATCAAAGCACGCTACGGTGGTGACAAGATCCTTTATTACGGAGGTGGCGGGCAGGGCAACCATATGGGCGGCTCCTACGGTTCGGCTACGCTGGCGGCACTCGGCAACAAGTATCGCAGCAACGCCCTGGCCCAGGAAAAGACCGGCGAGGCCTGGGTGAACGGCAAGATGCTCGGTGCGGCGGTCCACGGGGACTTCGAGCATTGCGAGGTCGCGCTGTTCATCGGCAAGAACCCGTGGCAATCACACGGTTTCACCCGCGCCCGGGCCGTCATCCGCGAAATGGCCAAAGACCCGTCGCGTTCGATCGTGGTGATCGACCCGCGCCGTAGCGAAACCGCCGAGAAAGCCGACTACCACCTGGACATAAATCCCGGCACCGACGCCTGGTGTCTTGCTGCCTTGGTTGCGCTACTCATACAGGAAGGGTTGGTCCGTAGTGACTGGGTGGCCGAGCACTGTTGCGGCTATGAGCAAGTGCAGCCGCTGTTGGTCAGCGTTGATGTCGCCGCCTACGCTGCGATCTGCGGTATCGAAGAGGCGCGTTTGCGCGAGACCGCGCGGCGTATCGCGTCGGCCGCCAGCGTTTCTGTTTTCGAGGACCTCGGCATGCAGATGTCGGTTCACTCGACCCTGGGCAGCTATCTGCAGCGCTTCATCTGGCTGCTTACCGGGAACTTTGCGCGCCAAGGCTGCAACGGTGTCCCCTTGCCGCTGGTCGCGCTTACCGGTGCGAGCAAGGGAGAGCGTGGGAGCGACGCGCCGCCCCGGCCGCGGGTGAGTCCAGTAGCCGGAGCCAAGATCATCACCGGTTTGATACCCTGCAACGTAATTCCCGAGGAAATCCTCAGCGACCATCCCGGCCGCTACCGTGCGCTGCTGGTCGAGAGTGGCAACCCTCTTCATTCGTTGGCCGACAGCCAAAAGATGCGTGAGGCTTTGCGCGCCTTGGAACTGCTCGTGGTCATAGATGTGGCGTTTACTGAAACTGCACGCGAGGCGGATTACATACTGCCGCCGTCTACTCAGTTCGAGAAGCCGGAAGCCACTTACTTCAACCTGGAGTTCCCGCGCAACGCCTTTCATTTGCGCAAGCCGGTGTTGGAAGCGCCGCAAGGATCTCTGGCCGAGCCGGAAATTCATGCACGCTTGGTCGAAGCTATGGGTGAGTTGTCCGAGGATGACTACGCTTCGTTAAGAGAAGCCGCGCAACGGGGCCGTGCCGAGTTCGCGGCGGAATTTCTGACGGCGATGGCGAGCCGGGAGAAGATCGCCAAGTACGCGCCGGTCGTTCTGTACCGGACTTTGGGGCCGACGCTGCCCAAGGGTATGGAAGCAGCCGCTTTGTATTGGGCCTTCGCCCATCAATTCGTGCAAAAGAACGCGCAAGCCGCAGCGCGCGCCGGGTTCGACGGGGATCCCTTCAGTGCCGGAGAAGCTTTGTTCAATGCCCTACTCGAAGATCGCAGCGCCGTAGTGTTTGCCGACGAGGACGGCTACGAGGGAAGTTGGTCGAGAGTGAGAACCGCCGGTGGTTTGATCAACCTAGCGATTCCCGAGCTTTTTCCAGAGATAGAAAAACTGAAGCAGGGGCCGGCGCCTCACGACCCTGACTTTCCCTTCGTGTTGTCGGCCGGTGAGCGCCGCTCGGAGACCACCAACACCATAATTCGCAACCCTGCTTCCATCGCCATCAGTGGCAACGTGGCGCTGCGGATTGCACAAGAGGATGCGCGGCGCCTCGGCTGTGAAAGCGGAGACCGGGTCAGGGTGAGCACGCGCAGGGGCAGCGTAGAAGTCGCCGTCGAGGTAAGCGACACTATGAAGGCCGGCCATGTATCCCTGCCTAACGGACTGGGCCTGGACTACCAGCCACGCGACGGCGGTGCGATGCGTCTTGGGGTTGCGCCCAATGAACTTACCGATGTGGCCGACCGGGATTTTCTTGCCGGCACCCCGTGGCACAAGCATGTGCCGGCACGTGTGGAGGCGCTGCCATGAGCGTCTCACGCTAGCGTCCACCTGTCTTTCTCATCCGAGGAGGGGGGCCGGCTGGAAGCTGCACGAGTAGGTGCAGAAGTGCTTGCTGGCCCCCCTCGGGGGCCGGCGCATGTCCCATGAGTTGCCTACAAACATGGGGCGCCTGGCCGCCCCCGCTCGGGGGCGGGGCTTATAATTGGGTGCTCCCAATCTGTTACAAAATTATCCCATACTAAGAAAACGACGATTTCCTTTCGAAATTGAGCTTCCTGCACGGCCCTCCCGGCACAAAGCTATTGCTGCCGGGCTGTTGGGGCCGCACAATCTAATCCGCTCCGCCCGAGTCCGAATTTTCGAATTTCTGATCTCGGCGCCGGCCAGCCTACGATCGGGCTTCGTAGCGGAGCGCTTCATGAAGATAGCCCAGGCTGAGGGGTAGCCGGAAATCGCTGTTGTCGCGCTGTTGTTCTGTTGCACGTCGTGGAACTGCGCCGTCGCCCGGTTGCGCGTTTGCGGGCTTGCGAACAATGGCGGGCGATGGATGGAAGCGGAGATCTCGCGCATTCGCGCAAGGCGGAAGGTAGGTATGAACGAAGTTAGGGCCGATACGCTCGAGGAATCCTTTGGACCAGGGCCGGAGAATGGTCGCTGCGGGGGATCCGGGGATCCCCCGTTTGGCACGGCCAAACTCGCGTTCGGCACGATCAAAGTTGTCGAAAGATTTGTTTGTTCCGGCACGCTGCTTTCGCTGTTGCTTTTCTCCGTCGCGCCTAGCTTTGCGCTCTTGCTTCCCGGTGGCGGCAGCAAGGCCACGGATTGTGTCGCTGTGTTCGATGCTCCGCAGGCCAATTTCCCGTCGGCGCCGCGGACGCCGAAAATGGTTCGTTGTAGTGACGGCGATCCGAGTTGCGACACCGACGGAAGCCGCAACGGAGAGTGCGTGTTCGACATCGGCCTGTGCGTGAATTCTACGGCTCTTTCCACATGTACGCCGTCCTTTGTCGACAGCGTTTTCGTCGAGCACTCCGTGGACAACGGTGACCGGCGTTTCGACCCGGATTTCCAAGCGCTGCAGCAACGCATCGATTTGTTGGGTTTCCCCGACAACATCGACGTCGACTCTTGCGTATCTGCTCTGAGCTCGGTGACTGTGCGTTTGCGAGGCCCCAAGCGCAATAGCCGTATGGTGCGCAGTAAGAAAAAGCTCATCGTTACCGCCACCGGCCGGGCCTCGGGCCGGACGACGCGAGACAAAGACAAACTGTTGTTTCTTTGTGAGCCGGAAGGCGACGGGATTTATCTGCCCAGGGATCTCTATACCGGCACTTTCGACCGTATTCGCCAGCAGGTATTCGCCCAGAGTTGCGCGTTGTCGGGATGTCACGATTCCGAGAGCCAGGCCGGTGCTCTAGTGCTGCTGCCGAACGCGGCGCATTCGAACCTCGTCGATGTGTTGCCGGCCAACGTTGCTGCGCGTGTCGACGGCTTGTTACGTGTTGACGGTGTGGGTGATCCGGCATCCAGCCTGCTCTATCGCAAAGTCACCGGCGATCTTGCCCCCGGTTACGGTTCGCAGATGCCTTTAGGCACGCGGCCTTTGAGCGCGAGCCTCGTTGAAATCATTCGCTTGTGGATAATCGGTGACGCTTTAAACGGACCTGCTCCGGCCGGCGGCTGGGTTCCGGGAACCGATGGTTAGGGGGGGACTGAATGCTGCGGGCTAGGTTGGGCATGAATTTACGGTAGGGAGGAGCGAACATGGCCGTATGGAATTACGATAACGCGGCGCACTTACTCAGACGGACCGCTTTCGGCGGTACCCCCGAGCAGATCGACTCGTTCTTTCGCGCGCATTCTTCGGTGGAAGAAGCGGTGGGTAATTTGCTGAGCTTTCGCACCAAGAAGAGCCGTCCTCCCAGGGGCGGGCGCGATGAGCGCGAGGCCGTTCGCAAACAGCAAACTTGGTGGTTGCGGCGTATGCTGGCGGCCAAGCGTCCCGGGGATGCACTTCGCGAGAACTTGGTGTTGTTCTGGCACAACCACTTGGCTAGCGGGCACAGCAAGCAGCCGCAGACCTCCTACATGGCTGCGCAGAACCGGCTCTTTCGCATCAACGCCCGTGGTAATTTTCGTAATTTGATACGCGAGTTCAATCGCGACGCGGCCAATCTCTACTACCTCGACGGCATCATCAACTATGCGAGTAGTGACGGTATCAACGTCAACGCCAATGAGAATTTCGCGCGTGAAATAATGGAGCTGTTTACCCTTGGCGTAAAGCAAGTTGCTGCCGATGGCAGCGATGATCCGGCCTTGCCCAACTACAGCGAAGCCGATGTTCACAACCTCGCAAGGGCTTGTACTGGGTGGGTTGAGGTCGACAGGAAGGGGGTGGGGCAGTGGGTCCAGGATGCCTGGGACGGTGGTTTATACGACGATGACGGTGACGGGCAGCCCGATCCTATGACCATTTTCGGAGTTACCCGTTCGGACTTTCGTATCGATGAGGCCGTGGCTGGAGCACCCAACGACGTGCTCGAGTTGATATTGTCGCGAAGGGATTGGCAAGGGCAGTCGGTGGCCGGTGTCTTTCTTGCGAGAAAGTTCTGGACTTGGTTCGCCTATCCACCGCCGGAAGCGGGCATGAAGAGCATGCTCAACGGTTTTGCGGGAGTGTTCGAGACCTCCGGGTGGAACGTGACCGAACTGTTGCGAGCGATGTTCACTCACGACGCTTTCTACAGCGACAGTGCCAAGAGCCGCACTATTCGTAACCCCGTCGATTTCGTAGTGCAGAGTTTGCGGGCTTTTCGCATCCGCGGCAACGCAAAATATGTGGGCGATGCTCGTCATCTGCTCGCCGAGATGGTTGCCGACATGGGGATGGAGCTTTTCGAACCGCCCAACGTGGCTGGTTGGCCCGGTGGACAACGTTGGATAACCACCGGTACGTTGCTCAATCGAATCGCCTTTGCACGCTACCTTTCCGAATCCGATTTCGGATCGATGCGGCTGCGCTTGAAGAACATCAAGAGCTTGCCTTTGGGGGATGCGGCCGCTGATCCCGCCGTGGTCGTAGATGTGATTCTTCGTCAACTTGGTCTTGATAGCGGCCCTTCGGCTCTATCTGCAGCGCAACGAGACATCCTCGTAGATTTCGCCAACGGTGGGAACCCGGCCGCGACGCTGGACTTGAGTGATGAGTACACCGCGGATGCGATTAACATAGTACGTGGCGTGATCGGGTTGGCTCTGCAATCAGCGGAGTATCAGGTTGTCTAGTTTTCGAGCGATGTTCGCGGAGATGATCGATGCTCGGATTACGGACACGTCACGCGAAGTCGGCGTGTCCCGAAAGTCCCGGCAAGTCGAAAATCTGTGTACCGGCAGAAAATCAGATGCCGGCCGTTGGACGGCTAGGATAGTGGGGGGCGGGCACTCTACAGGCGAGAGGATAAGCAAATGGCAATAAGTAGACGAAAGTTTCTTGCGCGGTCGGCCGCACTTGCCGCCGGTTCCGTGTTTGGTCCGCAATTGAGCTGGCTTCCTGGAACGAACGTCAGTTATGCCGCCGGACCCGGTAACGCCATCGTGGTTTTCGTACAGCTTTTCGGCGGCAACGACGGGGTAAATACCGTCTATCCGCTATCTGGGCCGCAGCGTAGCGTATACGAGCAGTTCCGGCCGACTCTGAAACTTCCGGCTCTTGCCGGGGATCTGTCCACTTATCCAACCGGGGATTTCACCACGGCATTCGGTGCGTCTGCGATACTGGATCTGGGTCTCAACGGCAACGGTTCCAGCTATGCTCTTCATCCCGCCATGGCAGCGTGGTACTCGCTGTTCCAGGCCGGCGAGTTGGCGGTAGTGCCCGGTGTCCACTACCCGTTTGCAGACTACTCGCACTTTCGCAGTGAGGAAATCTACTATTCGGGAGATCCTCTGGGCAGCGGAGGGCTCGGTTGGTTCGGACGCTACCTGGATCTGTCGGGATTCGCTCCGACTTCGGTTCCGGGAGTGATGCTCGGGGGCGAGTACAATCGCTTGTTCACGCCTACTCAGACCAGTCTTTTTGCGTTCCGCGGTTTCAATGAACTGCAGTTTCCGGCTTCCGGTGACGCCGTTGCCAAGAAGGCCGCTTATCGTGCGATGTCCGTGCAGAGCGGAATGGCCGACCCCCTTGCGTTGCCCGAGATTGCCGGCATCGGCAACACTGGTACCGCCACCATCGATACGATGGAACTCTACTATTTGCCGGGTTCGGGATTGGGCAGTGCGGGCAAGGCAGAGGCGCTGATGCTCAATGCGAGCGAGAGATACAATCGCAACAACTCGCTGGTCTACGATTCGCCGCTCAATACGGAAATCAATGCCAAAGTTGACGGTATGCGATTGGCTCGCGACCTGCGCCACGTGGCGGCGACGATTCGTGCCGACGTAGGAGCACGCTTCTTCCATGTCGGCATAGGCGGTTTCGACAGTCACTCTTCGCAAGAGCAGGGACTGTATCATTCGAGCCTGCTCAACATGGTGTCGGAGGCGGTTGCGGCTTTCTGGAACGACATGAAGTCGCCGGTTGTGTTGCCGGCCGACTATAATGGATATCTTAGCGGACCGCTAGCCGATCGCGTGTTGATAGTCACTTTATCGGAGTTCGGCCGCACCAGTCAGCAGAATGCCGGCTCAGCAGCCGCCGCCGGTACCGATCATGCGACGTCGAGTCCCCAGTTCGTGATTGGCTCAACCATAAACGGTGGGCAGCACGGTTTGTATCCCTTGCTCGACGATGGCCACCCGCAGCTCTCTGAAGGTGATCTGCGCATGAGCACGGATTTCCGGGACTTCTACGGAACTATGCTCGAGCGCTGGCTCAACGTGCCGGCGGCCAATCTCGACCCTGCGCAAGGCGGCAGCATGTTTGCTGCTACTACAGTCGCCGACGAATTCGGGGACGATTGGCAAAGCTACACGCCCGTGGGCTATCTCTAGACCTTCTCGTCGCATGATCGAAACACCGGTTCTTACTGCAAGCACCACAGCATGGTCTTGCGTACATTGCAGTCAGCCGGGCCAAATGATGTTTCACCGCATTCGCCCAAGCTCCCGTCGCCGGGGACGACAATGGCGCGAACCGGCTGGTCGGTGGCAACTACGGGGTAGTTACCTCCCCGGCCTTTCAATTTGACGAAAATCCGTCTGGGTGCACGGCGGCTACGATCCACCAATACGATACTAGTGATTCCGTTGTGCGTACCGTTTCTATCACGGAAGCGCACGCGCGCACCGTTGGGTGTCGCGACCCAGTTGGCACCGCCCGGGATCGATATATCGACCAGTAATGTCCCATCAGCGGATCGTATCAGGAATCTCACTCCGTTTACGGCCGGGGATAGCCCGGTCAGGGCTGTTGCCGAGATGAACTCGCCCTTGAGTAGCATCCTATCGTTGCCCGCTATGACGTCGGTGTTGACCGCCTTGAGAATCAGCTTCGGCCGTATGTCGATGTAGTGATCCCCGAAGTTGATACAGGCATCGCAGCCATCAGGTATGAAATCTCCGTCGATATCGACGAGGTCGTTGAACCCAGGACACAAGTCACAAATGTCGGTGACGCTATCGAAATCGCTGTCGGTCATGTCTCCTACACAAAGCCCGTTTTGGCAGGCATCAGGGAAGCTGCAGGGGTCGTTGTCATCGCAGACCGTGCCGTCGACCATGATGGGGTTAGAGCATGTACCTGCAGCGCTGTCGCAGACACCCACGTCGTGGCATTGGTCGCTTGCGGTGCAGACTATCGGGTTAGCGCCGGTGCATACGCCGGCCGAGCAAGTATCGGTCTGGGTACATGCATCACCGTCATCGCAAACGGTTCCATCGCTAAGTAGCGGGTTGGAGCACGTACCGGTGGCGCTGTCGCAGACACCCACGTCATGGCACTGGTCACTTGCGGTGCAAACAACCGGATTCGATCCCGTGCATACTCCGGCCACGCAAGTATCGGTCTGTGTACACGCATCACCGTCATCGCAAACGGTTCCATCGCTAAGTAGCGGGTTGGAGCAAACCCCGGTGGCGCTGTCGCAGACACCTACGTCGTGGCATTGGTCGCTTGCGGTGCAAACAACCGGATTCGATCCGGTGCATACTCCGGCCACGCAAGTGTCCGTCTGGGTACATGCATCGCCGTCGTCGCAAACTGTTCCGTCGCTAAGTAGCGGGTTGGAGCAAACCCCGGTGGCGCTGTCGCAGATCCCCGCGGCGTGGCATTGGTCGCTGGCGGTGCAAACAACCGGATTTGATCCCGTGCATACTCCGGCCGAGCAAGTGTCCGTCTGGGTACATGCATCACCGTCATCGCAGACGGTTCCGTCGCTAAGTAGCGGGTTGGAGCAAACCCCGGTGGCGCTGTCGCAGACACCCACGTCGTGGCACTGGTCGCTGGCGGTGCAGATAACCTGGTTAGATCCGGTGCATACTCCGGCCGAGCAAGTGTCCGTTTGTGTACATGCATCGCCGTCGTCGCAGACGGTTCCGTCGCTAAGCAGCGGATTGGAGCAAACCCCAGTGGCGCTGTCGCAGACACCCACGTCGTGGCATTGGTCGCTTGCGGTGCAGACTATCGGGTTAGCGCCGGTGCATACGCCGGCCGAGCAAGTATCGGTCTGGGTACATGCATCGCCGTCGTCGCATACGGTTCCGTCTGTAAGCAGCGGATTGGAGCAAACCCCAGTAGCGCTGTCGCAGATCCCCGCGGCGTGGCATTGGTCGCTG
>JAJRWY010000015.1 GCA_024276575.1 Candidatus Binatota bacterium | reverse complement strand
GGCTTCTACTTGCCTTTGTTTTCCGGCATGCGCTCCAGAATCGAATCACCCAGTCCGTAGGCCAAGGACTCTTTGGCGTCTAGCCATTTGTTGCGGTCGCAGTCCTTTTGAATCTTGTCCATTTTTTGCCCGGTCCGCTGGGCGATGATTTCGTAGAGCACCTTACGCAGTCGGACGATCTCTTCTGCTTCAATCGAAAGATCAGAAGCCGAGCCCTGCATGACCCCGCCGAGCAACGGCTGGTGTAGCAGCACGCGCGAGTTTGGCAGGAGGTACCGTTTGCCCTTGGCACCGCCGCAGAAGATCACCGCGCCCATGCTGGCGGCCATGCCAACATCATAGGTGGCCACGTCGCACCGGAGGTACTGCATGGTGTCGTAGATCGCCAAGCCCGCGGACACGGAGCCGCCGGGCGAGTTGACGTACATGTGGATGTCGGCGCTGGAGTCCTCGTTCGAGAGGAACAGCAACTGCGCGACGATGAGGTTGGCGACATCGTCATCGACACCACCGGTCAGAAACACAATCCGGTCCTTAAGCAGACGCGAGAAGATATCCATCTCGCGCTCGCCGCGCCCGGAGCTTTCAATCACAAAGGGAACTCGTTGGTTGATCGTGCTCATAAGTCTCTTGAAGCCTCCCGCAGCGGTGCCCGGTCAAAAGCCGTGACTACCGGCCCGAATTCCTGAATGAACAAAGTCTGTCGCGTTCAACGCTGGCGATCCGTTGACCGTAGCCCGGCCGCACCGCTACTTCGCCTTCTTCTCTTTTTGTTCCTCGTCCTTGAGGACTTCGTCAACGATTCCGTACTCGACCGCCTCGGCCGCGTTCAAATAGCGGTCACGATCGGTATCCTCGGCCACCTGTTCGACCGAGCGGCCCGTCGCTTCGGAAATGATCTTGTTGAGCACGGCCTTGTCACGAAGCACCTCATCCGCCTGGATACGGATGTCCTCGGCCTGACCCGTGATCCCGCCATACGGCTGGTGCAGCATGACCTTGGCGTTGGGAAGGATGTAGCGTTTGCCCTTCGTGCCCGCGGCGAGAATGATCGCCGCGCCGCTGGCCGCCTGACCGATGCAATAGGTCGCCACCTCTGAGCCCATGAACTGCATGGTGTCATAAATGGCTAGGGTTTGATCCACCAGACCGCCCGGGGAGTTGACGTACAGGTTGATGTCCTGGTCACGTCGAATCGACTGGAGGTATAGAAGCTGCTGGATCACGACGCTGGCCGTCCGCTCCACGATGGGACCGGAGACGAAGATGATCCGATTCTCCAGCAACATGTCGCTAAGCGACATCTCGCGCGTGCGCTGATAGGACGGGTACTGGTTGTAGACGCCCGGCGGGCTGTGAAACTCTTGCATAGGTGTTCCCTCGTAAACTTCTCGCAATCCGTTCTGCGCTGCTCGCCCCTGCCGCGCCACGCCGCCCGAGCTCGAAACCACGAACACCGGTCAACGCGACGCTGTTGACGGACCCGGCAAGGATCCCGCACCTACCGTTTTGTCGGCAGATTGGGCGTCGGTTATTTGGAGGTCTTCTTCTTGGCTACCTTCTTGGGGGCCGCTTTTTTCGCAGGAGCCTTGGCTTCAGCCTTTTTCACGGTTTTTTTGGATGCCGCCTTCTTGGAAGTTTTCTTCGCTGCGGTTTTTTTCGGACCCTCCGTCTCGGTGATCTCGGCATTTTCCAGAAGCTGCGTTAGAACCTGCTTGTCACGCAACTGAACGTAAAGCGTCATCAAGCGGTTGTTCTTGCTCAGTTCATCACGCATCCGGTCGAAGCGCATGTTGGCCTGCTGCGCCATCATGCCGATCGCACCGTTGATCTCCTCCTCGCCGACCTCGACATTGCGATCCTCTGCGATTTTTTCCAGAAGGAAAAACAGCTTCAAGTCACGGATGGTCTGATCCTGTGCCGCAGCGCGCATATCGTCCGCCGCTTTTTCCACCTCGGACGGGGGCATACCGGCTTGTAGCATCTCCACCGTACGACGGGCGACGCTGCGTTCCGACTGTCGCTGAGACAGCCCGGCCGGCACATCCATCTCGGTGTTGTCCACGAGGTATTCCGCGATCTGCTCCTGCATGCGCTGGGCCGACTGCTCACCGAGCCGTGCCTCCAGATTCGACTTGATCGCCTCACGCAACTCCTTCTCACTCTCGACGGCGATTGACGCCAAAAAGGTATCGTCGATGACGGCAGGCACGAGCCGCTTGATCTCTTGAACCGTGAAATCAAACTTCGCCTTCTTGCCGCGAAGGTCAAGCTCCGTATGGTCATCGGGTATCGTCGCCTCAAGCGAGCCGGTGTCGCCGACCTTCTTGCCGATAACGACTTCTTTCAAGCCAACCAGGCGGATACCCTTCACGACAATATCACGCGCCGCGATATCGTAGTTCTCTTCATCCAGAAGCACGGTGTCTCCGGATGTGAACTTGGCGCTGACGTATAGCATGTCGTCTGCTTCTGCGCCGCCCTTTTCGATCGGGCTGAACGAACCGCGCGACATGCACATGTTCTTGATTGTGGACTCAACGTCATCGTCACTCACCGCGAGCTTCATCTTCTCGACGGGGATCTTATCCAGCTCGGGCAGCTCAAACTGCGGCTTGAGTTCCACCTCGCAAGAAAACGTAAGCTCCTGACCTTGCGGCAGGGAAAAGTGATCCAGCGCCTCGTCGAAAGGCAGCAGTTTCTCCGCGTGGCTGTCGTCACCGTCTTTTTCAGATTTGACCTTAGTCCAGATCAGCGGATCACCCAGCGCTTTGATGTCTTCTTTCTCAGCGGCCGCTAGATAGGCGCTGCTAAGAAGCTGGCTCTTGAGTTGGTCACCGACGTCGGAACCAAACCGTTTTTCAACGAGCTTCATGGGCGCGTGACCCTTGCGGAACCCGGGGATCGCCGCGTCTCGTTTTAACTCTTTGAACTGCTCTCCCATGCGCTCATCCACCGTCTCTTTCGGGACGGTGATCGTAAGCTTCACCTGTAGAGAGCCGACGTCCTCTGTCTTAACAACGATGGCCTCCTTGAGCTTGGCCATCTGCTGTTCTTCTTCCGAAAGCTGCTCATCCACAGCCATTCCTTCATCGCTCATCGAGCTGCTCCCACAGTCCGCCAAGGGCCCGGCCGGCTCCTCACTACGAAGACCAATGCCTTTTACCCAGATCGCCCGTCAAACTACCCGAACCGCACCCTACAGGCAACGGGAGGCGTTACGAATCGGGGACGCGATGTTGGGCTCGCCCACGATATTCCGGGTGTCGGTCAACACCGCCAGAAGGTGCCGGTACCACCTTCCGGCGGGTGCAAGACTGAATTGGGGGATGGGTGGCATGGACAAACGCCGCAGGATTCGGCTTTCGAAGATCCGAAGGATACGGCTTGCGGCGTTTGCCCGTGATGACGCAGCGGGGAAAAGCACGGGCAAGCGTCGCCCCGGGAGCCTTATTCTGTATTCGCAATACCATCGCCGCGACGCTTGTCCATGCCACCCCACGTGTCACCGCTGTCTTGCACCCCCTTCCGGCTGGCCGAAACCGAACCAGAGCGAAAAATAAGAATCGCATGGATCACACCACGAATCCACCAATAATCAGGGAATTCATCGCGATTATATCAAACCCGGCGTTCGGCGTGGTGGCGGACGTTGAGTTTATGATGAAATCAGTGTTTCTTTTATCGGGCGTCCCCTTATGATGGACCCATTCGGGCTTGGCGGTGTCGATTTGCTGTCATTGGCTTGCTACAATGGTCGAGCGGCTCTAGGGACAACAGGGCCGGTATTTGGGGGGAAATGATGGCTCGTTGGTCTCAATTCAAGCATTTGGTGGTAGGTGTGCTGTTTGCCGTAGTGGCAACGGCTGGTAGCCGGTTTGCGCTGGCCTTGGACGTCACGCTCACCGCCCCCCAGCCTTGCGGCGAGAACGGCATCCTAATTGACTTCGAGCAGTTCGAGGGCGGAACCGAGATCACAAACCAGTTTGCCGACGATGGCGTGTTCTTTTCGCTATCCAACGGAGAAGGCCCGCGAGTAGCGCGAACGACGGAACCCAGGCAGTTCCCCCCTGCTGGTGATCTCGAAATCAACAACTTTCCGAGCGACGGCGGAGCGCCGGTCAATATCGTGCTGGATTTCAGCACCCCCATGAATCTGATCGCTTTCGAGCTACGCAGCCAGACCGACGACGATGTGCACGTCACGCTTCGATCCACCACCGGCACATGGGCCGATGTCGAGTACCTTTTCGATACCGGGGTGGCGTTCGTCTTTGCTGGTATTCTGACCGATCAAGCTTTTGATCAGGTTATCATCGAGGTGACCAGCGTTGGCGGCGGCGTGATCGTCGATAACATCAGGTTCGGAGCCTGTGAGGTGGCGTCAGTCCCCGCGGACCTGGATCGCGACGGCAGTGTCACACTGCTGGACTTTGCCACCTTTATCGACTGCATCACCGGTCCAGACGGCGGCATCCTGGCCGGATGCTCCCAGGCCGACTACGACACGGACGGTGACGTAGATATGAACGACAACGTCATGTTCACGCAGTGGTTCGGTCAGTAGGGGGTTCGGTCAGTAGAGGGTTCGGCTATTTACCCCCCGGCTGTCGAATCCACAGCCCTACCTTTTCCGTTTTCTATACCGTTGTCGGTTCGACTTCTGGTCGAACCTCCGTAGCCCCGCAATTGTGCGTTACACATGGCCTGCGTCCGGGACCTCCAAAGTCAATTACCTGCGATTGCCAAGAAGCCTGAGGCGTCTATATTACCCTGAAAGCGGCACGAAACGTGCTGGAAACGCCCCTGTTGGGAGGATACGGATCATGAGCGCGATTACTGATTTGCTTGGCGGCGACGGCGAGCGTCTGCTGACCCACAAATGCACCACCATCGACCAGTCCATGCTGACGCTACCCGGTCCGGATTACGTGGAACGGGTGTTCTCTGCGACCGATCGCTCCGTCCCGGTGCTGCGTAACCTGCAAGCAATCTACGATCACGGTCGTCTCGGCGGGACCGGGTTCCTCTCGCTTCTACCGGTCGATCAGGGTATTGAGCACACGGCCGGTGCGTCTTTCGCACCGAATCCGATCTACTTCGATCCCGAGAACATCGTTCGGCTGGCCATCGAGGGCGGCTGCAATGCCGTCGCCTCGACGCTTGGCGTGCTGGGTTCTGTTGCACGAAAGTACGCCCACAGAATCCCGTTCCTCGTCAAGCTGAATCATAACGAACTGCTGACTTATCCGAACAGCTTTGACCAGATCATGTTCGCCGACGTTCGGCAAGCGGCCGACATGGGTGCCGCTGCGGTTGGCGCGACGATCTACTACGGCTCAGAAGAGTCCGGGCGGCAGATTCAGGAGGTTTCCGAGGCATTCCACCTGGCCCATGAACTGGGCATGGTCACGGTGCTCTGGTGCTACCTGCGCAACAGCGGCTTCAAGAAGGACGGCACGGACTATCATGCGGCCGCGGATCTGACTAGCCAAGCAAACCATCTGGGTGTGACGATCGAGGCCGACATCATCAAACAGAAGCAGGCCGAGAACAACGGCGGCTTCACCGCGATCAACTTCGCCAAGACCCACAAGGCCGTCTACAGCGATCTGACCACCGATAACCCGATCGACCTGACCCGCTACCAGATCGCAGGCTGCTACATGGGGCGCATCGGACTCATCAACTCCGGCGGTGCCTCCGGCAGCGACGACTTCCGCGATGCCGCGAAAACGGCCGTCATCAACAAGCGGGCCGGCGGCATGGGATTAATCTCAGGCCGAAAAGCCTTCCAAAGACCCATGGCCGAGGGCATCAAACTGCTGAACACGATCCAGGACGTCTACTTGGATCAGTCGATCACAGTAGCGTAGGGGCTGGGGACGGCGTAGTAGAGTCCGGGTATCTCGAATGCCCTTGACCCCCTATATACGGCACTGTCGGACTTTTATGATACATCCCCTGGTGCATTCTCGGATATCATCCTAAGAACTTGTAAATCAATAAAAATAAACTTTCATTTGTGTTGGCGTGGGGTTATCGTGTAGTTCCATTGTGGGCACACGGTGTGTCTTTTCAGATTGAGCGCTTTCATCTCGGCATCACTCACACGGATACCCGTTCGGTAGGTCGTGCGAGTCAAGCGAGCGCATACCTTCAGGCCGCCTTGCGTTGCGGTGGTTCGGACAAGACGCAACAACAACGCCAGGCTGCGCAGGGGAATCCCCGACCAGTGGCAACTCAGCGGACCGAAGAGCCGATGCTCGATCGGATTCCACTTCGAGGCACCGCTCGGGAAATG
>JAJRWY010000151.1 GCA_024276575.1 Candidatus Binatota bacterium | reverse complement strand
ACGCGAGAGAGAAATCCGCCAGTCCAGACTTCACACTCCATTTCCCGAGTAATGCCGGATGTAATTCGCCAAGAGCAGCCAGCGACACTGCGGGCCAACTCATAGAGAGATCGTAGGCGGCCTGATCCCCTCCCAGGCCGTGGGCTTCGAAGCGTCCGTTCAGCGCCGTGATCCCCGGCCCCCATTCGATTCGCATGCTCCCGGCCGCTGCGGCATCGGCCAGTCTGAGCTGAGCATCTGCCGAGAAACTCACGGCCGCGTGAGAATCATGGAGGCGCGCCCGGCCTTGCAAGGCTACGTCGATTCGTTCCTTCAGGTCTCCGTGGAGTTCCAGGTAAAGCTCGGCTGTTGAATCCCCGAGGCTCTGCGGCGCCGAGTCTTCGAACACGCGGTCGAGTAAAAGGCCCAGGCTACGGATGTCTCCCCGGATCTCCCCGTTCACAGCAAGCGTTCGAGGCGAAACACGGAAACTCCACGATGCGGTCGCGCCCACCCCTTGCGGGGCGTAGCGACCGTACACCTGCACTTCGCGCCCACGGCGTAAAGCATCGATCTCGAAATCGAGCGGGCCGGCGGCAATGGCACCATCGCGTCCCGTCGGCAGATGGAAGCGGGCACGGTGCAGCACGACCCGTTTGAACCACATCGACCCCCGCCCACCTGCGCCTCCGGCTGAAGGCAGGCGGGCCACGAGGAACTCGGGATCCTCGATGCTGAGCAACGCGTTGTCCCGGCGCCAGAATCGAGGGGAACTAAAGGTAATCCGAAGCCTACTCGCGCGGAAGAATTCATCGTTGGAGCCTTCGGCTACGCGTAAACCGTAGAGATCGACCGTCAAGTCGTAGCCGACAGCAAGCGACTGCAGCCCGATCGTGTAACCACTATTCGAAAGGGCTCGCGATAAGAGAACCCGGGCCGCGTCGGTTCTGCTCAGCCATGGAAGCCCGCCGTAGAGCAGCACCGGCACGAGCAATGCCAGCAGCAAGATCTTGCCCAAGCGACGCCGCCCCGAGCCGGCGTCTTCAGGACTTTCGCCCCGGGCGCTCACGACTTACGCTGCTTAGCCTCCGCCACGGCAGCCTGGTGTTTGGCAGTATCTTCGACCATGCACCGGTAGCGCTCGGAGTCGATCGAGATGAACAAACCCTCGGCTTCGGCGCTGACTCCATCCTCCAGCGACATAGTGCCCCAAACCAAAATCTTTCGCCCTTCCACTTTCTTCACTCCGGCTTCCAACCGCAATTTCTTGTGTAAAGGAGTGGGTTTTTTATACCTGACCGTCAACTGGCCGGTCATGCCCGGATGCCCCGTCAACGATTGCGCGAAGCCGAGCAACTCATCGAAGGCAGCGGCTATATAGCCGCCATGCACGTTGCCCGGAGGCCCCTGGTAGGCGGTACCGAATACTACCTCCCCGCGAATCAGGTCGCCTTCCTTGCGCAAACGCAGCGGTGGCGCCAAGGGATTGGACAATCCGATCAACGGACTCTCGTCGAAGAACGCTGAGACATCACCGGCCGTAGAGCTTTCACCGTAGCCGGCGAAACGATCCCGGTGCGGGTAGGAGTCGAGCAGTTCGGCAAACTCCTCGGCCCGGTCGGCTGCGCGCGCAAGCTCCTCCTCGGGTGCCTCCGATGTGACCAGCAGTCCAATCACTTTCCGCGTCGCAGCCGCGAAACGCCGTTTCTCGCTCAAGAACCCCGGCATCGCTTCGAAAGCGCTATCCAGATAAGGATTCGATTGCTTATCGCGTTGTTCTTCACTCACACTTCCTCTCCTGTCGACTGCTCTCTATTCATGAAAGCTCCGCACGAGAGTCGCAAGTACCCGGCAGGCCGGCCCGCAAGCACTGCCGCAAAAGCTTCACCCGGCCGCGCAGTCTCGCTACTATGGCGCCATGAAACTCACTGTCGACTATGATCTGTGCGAAGCCAACGCGATCTGCATGAAGCTTGCTCCGGAAGTCTTCAAGGTTGATGAAAATGACGATCTTATCGTTCTTCAAGACAGTCCGGGAGAGGAACTGCGCGAAAAAGTGGAGGCTGCGGTAAAACGCTGTCCGCGCCAGGCACTGGGCGTGTCTACCTGACGGGCGCTTTTTCCTTAACCCGCGCTATTCATGAGACCTCGCCGTGAGAGCCGCAAGCGCGGCCGTCTCGGCGCGCCGCATGCGCGCCGCGTCACTTAGCGCCGGAGGCCTTGGCCGCGTAGTCCTTGGCCCAACGATAGTCGGGCTTGCCACTGGGTTGGCGCTCGACCTGCTCCACCAGATGCAGATCACGCGGTACTTTGTAGCCAGCCACCGCTTTACGGCAGTGTTCGACCAACGCTTCGGCCCGCGGTTTCACCCCCGGACGCGCCTGCACCAAGGCGGCAACCCGTTGTCCCCAGCGCGGGTCGGGAATGCCAACCACTACCGCATCTAGTACCTCAGGGTGGGCCTTGAGCGCAGCTTCTACTTCCTCGGGAAAGATCTTCTCGCCGCCGCTGTTGATGCAAACTGAACCGCGGCCGAATACTCGTATGCTGCCGTCGGCTTCGACGGTGGCAAGGTCTCCGGGCATGGCCCAGCGCTCACCGTCTATCTCCACGAAGGTCGCCGCGGTTTTTTCCGGGTCGTTGTAGTAACCAATCGGAATGTTGCCGCGCCGGGCCAGTTTCCCGATCACGCCGGAACCGGGCTCCACGGGACGCATGTCGTCGTCGAAAACTTGGTTGCTGTCATTCATCATGAACAGCGGAGCCTGGCCTGCTCCGTGGCCGCTACCGGCCATCATCGAACCCTGATGCCCGGTTTCACTGGCTCCGAAACTATCGATTATCATCAAAGACGGCAGTAGGCTGCGAAACTGTTCCTTGACCGCTTCCGACAATACCGCGCCCGCCGAGCCGATCACGAACAGCGAAGAATAGTCGGCACCGGGAGCCGCGTTCATGGCCTCGATCAGCGGACGCGCCATGGCGTCGCCCACCATCGAGACGGTCTGCACCTTCTCCTGCTCTATCAGCGCCGCCGCACGCAACGGATCAAAGCTGCGCCCGGGGCACAACACCACCTTACCGCCACCGAACATCCCTATCAGCGCCGCCCACTGCGCGGCTCCGTGGATGAAAGGAGCCAAGGGCATTATGGTCAGGGCCATGCCGTTGGCGACCACTTCGCGTAATTGCTCGGGACGCTCGATCGGTTCGCCGCCGGGGTTGCCCCCCTGCAAACCGGCAAAAAAGACCGCCTTGTGAGGCCACATCACCCCCTTGGGCATACCGGTAGTGCCCCCGGTGTAGATGATGTAGATGTCGTCGCCCGAGCGCGGCGCAAAGTCGCGCTGCTCCGAGTGGGCCGCAAGCGCACTCTCGTAGTCGGCGCTGCCGAGTTCCGCACAGCCCTCGCCGCTCGCGTCGTCGACACAGATCGAACAGCGTAACACGGGGAGCGCATCGCGCACTTCGGCGAGTTTGGGTGAAAGCTCCTTTTGATGGATGATCCCCACCAAGTCCGAATCATTGAACAGGTACCGCAATTCGTCGGCCACATAGCGGTAGTTTATGTTGACCGGGACCGCGCGGATCTTGAAGGCGGCAAGGACACCCTCGATGAATTCATGGCCGTTATAGAGATACATGCCTACATGGTCGCCGGCTTTCACGCCCTGGGTGGCCATATAGTGGGCAAGGCGGTTGGCGCGCCGCTCCAGCTCCTGGTAAGTGCGGCGCACCGAGCCCGAGACCAAAGCCTCGCGCTCGGGCACGGTGTCGACTACGCTTTCGAACAGATCGGCAATATTGAATTCCACTTTCTTCCGCTCCCGGACACCCGGATCCATCAAGTAATAGCTTCTGTTAGCCCAGAGATTCCCCCGCTTCCCGGCGACGAACCCTCATCGACAGCGACGCGTTCTCGTCATTCATACTCGCTGTTGAGGCTTCACCACTTCTCACTCAGCGACTTCCCACTCGCCGTCGCGCGTTCACGGCTTCGCGCTACCGACCACCCACATAGCGAAATACTGGGCACCGCCTCCGTAGGCGTGGCCCAGCGCCCGCCGCGCACCGTCGATTTGATGTTCACCGGCCAGTCCACGCACCTGCAGTGCAGCCTCGGCAAAACGCAGCATACCCTAAGCGCCTATGGGGTTGCTCGAGAGCACCCCGCCAGAGCAATTGACCGGCATGTCACCGTCGAAGGCGGTCGCGCCCTCTTCCGTCATCTTCCAGCCTTGGTTTTCTTCGGCGAAACCGAGGTTCTCCATCCACATCGGCTCATACCACGAAAATGGAATGTAAATCTCGGCCACGTCGAAGTCCTTACGCGGGTCATCGATGCCGGCCTGTTTGTAAAGAGCAGCCGCACATTCGCGTCCCGCACGCGGATTTATCTGATTGCGGCCGGGAAACATCGTAGGCTCGCTGCGCATCGCGCTAGCGTGCACCCAGGCCGGCGGCTTGGGTGCCGCATCGCCGCCTTTTTCGTCGCTGAGCACCATGGCGCAAGCACCATCGGAACTCGGGCAGCACTCGAGGTAACGAATCGGATCCCAGAGCATCGGCGAGTTCTCGACCATCTCCATACTCACGTCCTCGAGATGCAAGTGGGCGTAGGGATTGCGTAAAGCGTTCTTCCTGTCCTTTACCGCCACGCGTATGCCGATGTCAGCGGGGGCCTTCGAGCGCTCTATGTAGGAACGGATGATCGGCGCAAAATATCCTCCTGCCCCGGCCACCAAGGGCGGCTGAAAAGGAATGTTGGGGGTGATGGCCCAAGTGGTGTCGCTCTCCGATTGTTTCTCGAAGGCTACGGTCAGCACTCTTTTGTGTATGCCCGCCTGCACCAGATGCGCGGCGACCAGCGCGGTCGAGCCGCCGACACTGCCGGCAGTGTGAACCCGGAACATCGGTTTGCCCACGCAACCCAGTGCTTCGGCAAGAAAAAGCTCCGGCATCATCACGCCCTCGATGATGTCGGGCGCCTTCCCCACCACCACCGCCTCGATATCGCGCCAATCCATCCCGGCGTCTTCGAGGGCGCGCAAAGCCGCTTCACGAACCACACCGCTGATCGAAAGGTCCTTCCGCACCGCCGCATGGTGGGTTTGTCCTACCCCTATTATCGCACAGCGCTTCGACATCACTCGCCCTCCAGCACGCAGACCAGATTCTGCTGCAAACACGGTCCCTGTGTTGCGTGAGCAAGGCCGCGATCGATCTCACCACTCTGTATACGGGCGGCAAGTTCCACGATGCGAATCAACCCCGAAGCCATCACCGGGTTGGCCGCCAGGGCGCCGCCCGAGGGATTGATGCGCACTTCATCCCCGAGCCCCATCGCACGGCGCAATATCAACTCTTGGTGGGTAAAGGGCGCGCACAACTCCGCCATCTCGATCTTGTCGGCGGCCGCCCCGGATTTTTCAGACGCCAGCTTCGCAGATGCCGAGTCGCACAAGTTTCGATCGCCGATGTTGATGGTGTCGATGCGATGGTCGATGCCGCGGATCCAAGCCGGGCGCTCACACAGTTGCCGGGCCAGATCGCCGCTAGCGAGAATTGCGGCGCAGGCGCCGTCGGAAATCGGTGCACAATCGTGGCGTCGTAGTGGCGAAGCTATGTAGTCGCTCTCGAGCAGCTCCGCGACTGCGAAATCGCCGCTCAACTGGGCGTTGGGGTTCGACTTGGCGTCCCTGCGGCTACGCACCGCCACGGCGGCAAAATCGGCCTCGCCATACTCACCGCTATCGAGCAAAGCTCGTGCTTGCAGCGCCGCTAGACTGATCGAGTCCGGCCACAGAGGAGCCACGTAGTAGGGGTCGAGTTGCAAGCTCAATACCTCACGCAGCGGACCTACCGACGACTTGCCGAAACCGAAGACCAGCGCCGAATCCACATCGCCGTGCTGTAAACGCACGAAGGCCTCGTACAAGGCCCAGGCCCCGTCCATCTCGACATGTGACTCTTCTATGGGCGGCCAAGCTCCCACCCCGTCGAGCGCAGTCACGAAGGAGAAGGGCAATCCCGCCAGATAGTCCGAGCTACCGGAGCAGGTAAAGCCGATGTCGCGCCTGTCGATGCCGCATCGCCGCACCGCTTCGGCAACCACCGGCATCAAGATTTCCACCTCATTGTGAATTTGCTCACGACGCACTGAAGGAGCCTGGGCAAACGAGACCAGCGCTATGTCTCTCATTACAGGTGCTCCCTATAGCTCTCGAATGGAGCATCGGCTTGGCCGCTGGGCTTGAAATACTTGATGTTCTCGAGCGTGTAGCCGCGCTCCTCCGGCGCGACCCACACCGCCTGTACGCGCAGGCCCATACGAACCTCTTCCACTGCAATTTCCTGGACGACGCCGAAGCAAGGCAGGTCGGCACCGTCGAGAACTACCGCGGCACAAACATAAGGTATCTCTTGAACTTGCCCGTAAAAGGGAATGTTGACGACGCAAAAAGTCGTCACCGTACCTTGATCAGACACTTCCACTTCTTCTACGGTGGGCACTGCGCAAACCGTGCAGGATCCGCGTGGCGGTAGATAAACCTTCGAACACTTTGGACAGCGTTGCCCCAGCAAGCGGCCTTCCTTGATCCCGCGCAAGAACTTGGTCGGCGCCGCCCCCGGAGTGATTGTGTATTCGATGGATATCGGTGTAACGATCTTCTTGACTGCCTCGCTCATACGATCTCTCCATCTTGCGAGCCCAGGTTCTCCGCTTCGAAGCATTCAATGTCGCCGATGGCTCCGCTGCGCTGTTGGCGCCAGCGCACCTTGACTCTCATCCCGGTAGCCATGCGCGAACTGTCGCCGGCATCGACGGCGTGCAAAAGCGCAGTGTCGGCGCCGTCCAAGCGGATCAGAGCCCAGGCGAAAGGGCGGTCGAAAGGATGTTTGGCCAGGGGCTCCGCCACCCAGCACCAAGTGGTGACGACACCGGCCTCCCCGACCTCGACGAAGTCCGATATCGATGCCCCACTTTCCGGATCGTACTCGCTCGGCGGCACCAAGACCCTACCTGAGGGGGTTAGCGATCCCTCGATCTTCTTATCCTTCAAGCCTCCTAAGAAACGGCCGATTACCGCCCCCACCGAACGCGTATAGGGGTATTCGACCACATGCCGGGCGGAAAGGATCTCCAGGGGTTCCTGTTCTTCAGCCATCTTGCCTCCTACGTGTGTGCTTCTCCTGCATGTACGCTTGCTTCGCGGCCGGGCGGCTAGTTTTCGCCCAAACGACAAAACTGAAACGTGTTCTAGCACGAGCGCCGGAGCTACGGCAACGAAGTGATGCAGAACTAACCTACGCCCACATGATTCATGAAAGCTCTGCTACGAGCCTTGAGCGCCCGCAATCCCGGCCGGCTGCCAGCGGCCTCGTAAAGACGCGGCAGCGCGAATCCTACGGCGGCCCGGGCCCCGCGGAAACTGCCAACGAGAGGGGCCGGGCGGCTCTTGCGCCCAGGCCTGCGCGCAAGGAGACGGCCGCGCCGCACAGCCTCCCGCAGCACGGCCGCCGGGCCGAGACGCCGCAGGGACCAACGCACGGTTAGCGACTTGCTTTCCCCAGTGACGGTGGCTACACGGGGCCGGTGGTTGGGACCGCTATCTGGCTTGTTCGTGAAGAGTTCTGCTACGAGTAACTTGAATGAACGATCCGGGTTAGCCCTGGGGAAGCAGTGACCTCGCAACTCGAACAAAAACTTCTCGAAGACGTTGCCCGCATACGTGACAAAGTCAGGGAAATGGGGGACCTCGCTCTACGCGGACTCGAGGATTCCGTCGCTTCCCTTACCGAGGGCGACACTAGGCGCGCCTACTCGGCGATCCTGCGCGACTCACGAATAGACAAACTCGAGAGCCACATCGATGGACTCTGCGTGGAGTTCATCGTCCGGCACATTCCGGTGGCGGCACAACTGCGCTTCGTTCATTCCGTGGCCAAGATCGTTTCCGAACTCGAACGTGTCGGCGACTACGCCGAGAGCATCAACCGCCAAGCCATACTGCTGGCTCCTGACGCCGACAAGATCGACTTCAGCAAATTCGAGGAGCTGGCATCGGTGGCGATTCGTATGATGCGCCAGGCGATACGCTCCTTTCTTGATGAAGACCTCGAACTCGCTCAAGAAACCCGCACACTCGACCGCCGTACCAATCAACTGCACCAAGAGATATACCGAAACCTACAGCGTGAAATTCCGCTCGACTCCGAGGAACTGGCACGGCTCTTTTCCTTGCTCTCGGTTGCCAACCGTTACGAGCGTGTAGCCGACCAAGCCTGCAATATCTGCGAGGAAGTCTTCTACATCGTCTCCGGTGAGGTCGTAAAACACCGGTTGCGCCGCGACATACAGATTCTGTTCGTCACCAGAGCCGCCTCTCCACAGGGACTGATAGCCGAATCGATCGCCCGTGCGGTCGCCGACGAGCACTTCGACTTCGAAACCGCCAGTCTTGGGCCTGGGTCGCCACCACCGGCCGCAGCCAAGTATCTGAGTTCTGCGGGTATTGATTGTTCCGCCTACTCGCCTGAGCCCCTTGAAGAAATCGACGACTTGCGCAGTTACAAAGCCATCATCGCGCTAGGCCCTGAAGCCGCGGAAGCAATGGCCCAACCGCCTTTGGGATACAGAAGCATCGTGCTCGACTGGAACTTCGACGACCCCGGCAACGGCCTCGACGGCGAGAGTCTGCGTGAAGCTTACGCTAAACTGTTCGACGACATCGAAGAACTGGTCGTAAAGCTCATCAAGAGCCTTCACGGAACGGTCTCACCTTTGACCGCCAAGCAAAACGTAACGTCATAGCGGAAAATCAGGAGTCAAAATGAAACCTTTTCGACTGGCCGCCCTCGCACTGGCAACCGCCGCCGCACTGAGCAGCCTGGGGCTCGCCTCCTGCAGCGGCAAGGGTTCGTCGCGAACATTGATACAGAACAAGGGGTCGGACACTTTGGTAAACGTCGCCCAATCGTGGGCCGAGACCTACCGCAGAGTAAGGCCTGACGTTGGCATTGCGGTAAGCGGCGGCGGCTCTTGAACCGGCATCGCGGCGCTGATCAACGGCACCGTCGATATCGCCAACGCCAGCCGCGACATCAAACCCAGTGAAGAAAAGGAAATCGAGGAGCGCCACGGCAAGCCTGCGGTGGAACACATCGTAGCACGCGACGCCATCGTCGTTTATGTGCACAAGGACAACCCCATCAAGTCGATCAGCTTCGAAGAACTCGCCTGCATTTACGGAGAAGGCGGTAAGTGTGAGAGCTGGTCTTCGATCGGTGTGGAAGTTCCCGGTTGCTCCAGCGGAGAAATCATTCGTGTGAGCCGGCAGTCGAACTCCGGCACCTACGAGTTTTTCCGCGAGGCCGTGCTCGGCAAGGAAGGTGATTTCAAACTAGGCTCGCGTGACATGCAGGGAAGCAAGGACGTAGTAGATCTGGTAACCCACACCCCCTGCGCCATCGGTTACAGCGGCATCGGCTATCTCAACGATCAGGTAAAAGCAGTGTGCCTAGCTCACGACAAAGGCCAGCCCTGCATACTGCCGACCCAGGCCAGCGCAGCCGACGGTTCCTATCCGCTGTCGCGCCCGCTGTATATGTACACCTTGGGTGAAGCCGAAGGGCCGGTAGCCGACTACCTAGCCTGGATTCTTACGCCGGCGGGACAGGAAATAGTGACCCGCTCGGGTTTCGTGGCAGTAAAGTAAGTATCGCCGGGACGGCGTGAAAAATTCTCGCCAACAAAACGGTATGCAGGCTCAGCGAAGTTCCTCCGCCGCCTACGCCGAGATCGCCATCGAAGCACTGATCCGCCTTTGCGGCTTCAGCGCCATCCTGTTCGTATTTGCGATCTTCTTCTTCGTGTTCTGGTCTGGAGCGGATTTCATAATCCACCGGCTCGATCTCGTGCAATTCCTCGGCAGTGAGCAGTGGTATCCGACCTCGATCAGCAACAAGCGCTACGGCACGCTGGCGCTATTGGCGGGGACCGCAAGCGTTACCACCCTGGCGATGCTCATCGCCGTACCGCTGGGGCTCGGTGCAGCCGTGTTCATCTCGGAGTTCACCAGCGGATGGGTCAAAGAGTCTCTTAAAGTCGTGATCGAACTCCTAGCGGCTATCCCCTCGGTTGTATGGGGTTTTATTGGAATTGCTATAATGAACCCGGTGATCATAAAGCTCTTCGATGCGCCGATCGGCCTCAATGTACTAAACGGCGGCATCATACTGGGGCTGATGAGCGTGCCGATTATCGTCTCGATCGGCGAAGACGCGCTAAAGGCTGTGCCGGACTCCTATCGCGAGGCCTCGATAGCAATGGGAGCCACGCGCTGGCAAACCGTCTACAAGGTGTTGTTCCCGGCGGCAAGAAGCGGCTTGCTGGCAGCGGTTTTGCTCGGCGTGGCACGCGCCATCGGAGAAACCATCGCAGTGCTGATGGCCACCGGCCATGCCGTTCAGATCCCCCACTCCCCCTTGGATTCCGTGCGCACGCTCACCGCCACCATCGCGGCCGAACTCGGCGAAACCGCGCGCGGCAGTGACCACTACCAAGCCCTGTTCGCGATCGGGGTTCTACTGTTTTTCCTCACCTTCTGCGTAAACCTAATAGCCGACTTGCTGGTAAGGGAAAGCAAGCGAAAATGAGTGCGGTGCGAGAACAGAGCCATGCGGTGTTCCAGGCGACTGCGGTCACGCTGGCCAACCGCAGCCGGGAGCGCTTCGCAGTGCGTGTGCTGACACTGATCACCACGCTACTGATACTGCCGCTCATCGCCATCATCTCTTTGCTGGTCGCAAAAGGCGCTCCGGCCATGTCCTTGGAATTCCTCCTGGCCGCTCCGGTGGCAGGGATGACCGCCGGAGGTATCTTCCCCGCTATCGTCGGGACCCTATGGCTGGTGGGAGTGTCCCTGGCAGTCGCGGCCCCCATTGGAATTCTCGCGGCCGTATACTTGAACGAATATGCAGGCGACAACTGGGTCACCCGCATCATCAACCTGGCAATCGTCAACCTAGCGGGGGTTCCCAGCATCGTGCACGCCCTTTTTGGCGTCGGTGCCTTCGTTTTGTTCCTCGGTATGGGCACCAGCATCCTGTCGGCCTCGCTGACGCTAGCGATCATGACACTGCCGGTAATCATCGCCAGCACCAAGGAGGCGCTGGCCTCGGTCCCGCTCGCTTTTCGCGAAGCCTGCTGGGTGCTGGGAGCTTCGCGCTGGCAGACCATACGCCACGTGGTACTGCCGAACTCGATATCCGGCATACTTACCGGCGTAATTCTGCAGGTCTCACGCGCAGCGGGTGAGACTGCGCCGATCATGTTCACCGGCGCGGCTTTCTACCTGCCCTTTCTCCCTCAATCCGTCTACGATCAGTGCATGGCCTTGTCCATGCATCTGTTCACCGTATCCACCCAGGTCCCCAACGTCCCCGAGGCCATACCGTACGCAACCGCGTTGGTGCTGCTGGGCCTGGTAATGAGCGTAAACCTCACTTCGATCTTGTTTCGAAGCTACCTGCGCTCCCGGCGGAAATGGTAGGCGATGTCCGGGCAACGAAACAAGATCGAGATTCGCGATCTCAGCCTGCGCTACGGCAACGATCAGGCGCTCTACAATATCAACCTCGATGTGCGTGAGCATGAGATCCTGGCAATCATCGGACCCGCGAACGCCGGCAAGACCTCGCTGCTCAATTGCATCAACCGCATGATCGACTTCGTCCCCTCCGCGCGTGTCAGCGGAAGCATCCGCTTCGACGGCTTGGAGGTCTCCAAGTTGCGCGATCCAGCTCAATTGCGCCGCCGCATAGGCATGGTTTTCCCGTTGCCGGTGGGATTGCCGATGTCGATTTATGACAACGTCGCGTTCGCGCCTCGCATGTCCGGGATCAGGTCCGGAAGCGCCCTCGACGAGATCGTGGAGACCTGCCTGCAGCAGGCCGCGCTGTTCGATGAGGTAAAAGACCGCCTCGGCGACCTTGGCACCAAGCTCTCGGGTGGGCAGCAGCAGCGCCTCACGATAGCCCGCGCACTATCGTTGCGCCCCGAGGTCTTGTGCCTGGACGAGTTCTCGATCGCTGTCGACCCAGTCACGACCATGAAAATCGAGGCCGTCATCAAGACTCTGCGCGAACAGATGACGGTGATTGTGGTAACCAACCTGGTTCTTCAGGCCAAGCGCCTGGCCGATAGAACGGCCCTGTTCCTGGGCGGTAAGCTGATCGAAGTAGACGACAACGAGATCATCTTTTCGCGACGAACCGCGGATATGCGAACCTTCCAGTACGTGCAGGGCCTGTTCGGCTGATGACGGCAATGACGGGTGAACACGCAGTTGAGGTTCGAGACCTCAGACTTTCATACGGTAGCCACGAAGTGCTGCACGGAATGAACAGCAGCTTCCGGCGCAACCTCATAACCGCGCTGATCGGTCCTTCGGGTTGCGGGAAGACGACCTTGCTTCGTTGTTTCAACCGCATCAACGAACGCTACGACGGGGTGGCGACATCGGGAGAAGTATTGATCGAGGGGCGTAACATCTACGAAGAAGGCGTTGATCTGATCGAGTTACGCAGGCAGGTGGGGATGGTTTTCCAGCGTCCCAACCCGCTGCCGATATCGATTCGCGACAACGTCCTCTACGGCTACCGCCTGCATACGCCGCGAAACTTGCGCGACCGTGCCCATGAAGACCAAGCTCTGGAGTCAGCGTTGAAATCCGTACTGCTGTGGGACCTGCTCAAGGACAAACTCGACCACAAGGCCACCGAACTTCGCCTCGAGCAGCAACAGAAACTTTGTATTGCACGCCTGCTTCCGTTGAAGCCGGCGTTGATATTGATGGATGAGCCTTGCTCGGCTCTCGATCCCGACGCCACCGAACAGATCGAAAACCTGATACGCGGGCTCTCTTCCGAATACAGTATCATCGTGGTGACTCACAACATGGCGCAGGCCCGCCGAGTAAGCGACGAATGTGCGTTCATGCTGCTCGGCGAGATCATCGAGCAGCGCCGTACCGAGGATCTTTTCGTAACCCCCGCCGACAACCGCACCGCCGATTACATCGAAGGCCGTTTCGGCTAAACGCGAAGGGCCTGTATAGTGGCCCGACTACGGGGATTCGCTATCGATGTACGAAACGAGAGGAATACCCCGACATGGCGGATTTTCTCAGCCGCATCCATGCACGCCCGGCCTGCAAACGTGCCCTGGAACGCGGCGGCCCCTACGAATTGCGGGGCTGCGTTCACGGGGCTATTCCCGAAGGCGGAAGTTTAGTGGACAATGCTGCGCGCGCTCTTTGTAGCAGCGCCGCCACCCGTTCGTCCGTGCGGGGCAATGGTGCGTGCTCACCGGGGTCGCTCTTCAGGTCGAACACCAGCACATGCGGACTCATCCATGCTTCCGGCTCGTAGCCATGGCGCAAGCGCAGCTTGAGATCCCCCTGCCGGTAGGCCACATAACTCTTGCCCGGCAAGAACGCCTCCGAGATCAGGGAACGGGTAGCCATTTCTACGGCTCCGTTTTCTCCACCGCTTCCCGACCCGGCCTCAATGCCGTGGGCGGGACGTGATTGTCCTCCCGTTTCGCCGGTGACACGCGCCTCCGCGCCGGAAACGGCGGCTGGGCGTCCTTTGCCCGCACCGCCCCCTAGCAGCGGCACCAACGATAGCCCGTCGAGCGGCTGTGGCAGGTCTCCAAGCGCGAACATCTCAGCCAGCGTAGGCAGCAGGTCGAGCAGCGATACCGGTACATCGACACGCATCGGACGGTTTTCACGCGAGCAACCCGCGTTCGCGACAGCGCCGGCGCCGCCCCACGGCCACAGCAGCAGCAATGGAACCCGCAACTGCTCTTCGAAAACGTCGTGGCCATGGCTGAAGCCATTGTGTTCGAGGAACTCTTCGCCATGATCGCCCACCACCACAACCAAGGTGTTGCCCCCCACTGCATCCTCGTCCAACGCCCCCATGAACTCCTCGACTATGCGGTCGGCTTCGTTGATCTCTTCGTCATAACGGGCTTCCAGCGCCGCCATTTCCGCCCTATCCCGCAGTGCGGCGTTAGATCGCGCGCCGTTGCTCAGCCTCAGCATCTCCGCATAAGAAAACGCCTTCTGCCGTGACTCCGGATAAGCTCCGTCGTGGCTGTGGTAGGGCCAGTGCGGCTCCATCAAGTGAAGGTAGACAAAGAACGGCCGCTTACGATCGCGCCGCTCGATCCAGCGCAGCGCAAGGCTGCTGACGGTTCGGCCGTGGACCTTGTAAAGCCGGGTTTCCTCCAAAAGCTCGAAAAGACTCCACAGTCGCGCTCCGAGCAACAGGTCGTTCAGCAGAAACGATTTCTCGACGAAGCGAAAACCCGAACTCGACCAGAAAGCATCGAAGCCCTGCGTGAAACCCGGTCCCTCGATCAGATCGTTGGCCGAAAAGGCCGCAGTCTAGTAACCGGCACTATGGAATGCCTCGGCCATGGTCCAGGCTTCAAGCGGCGGCGCCTTGTTGCCCTGTTCGAAACCCCAAGTAGACGCTTGGCGCGAGGTCAGCATGCTCTTTACCGAAAGTACCGTCGCGGCGCCCGCCGAAAGGGCCTGCGAAAAGTAAGTGCCGCATCGCTTGGCGCGGCGTAGCAGAAAGGGCGTCGTGTCACGCCTGTACGGGTGCAAAGAGCACCGGTCGGCGCGCAAAGTGTCGATCACTATCAGCACGACATTGGCCTTGCCTGCGCTAGCGCCACCGGCCGCGACAGCCATCGCGGGCCTCCCTCGTCCCGCGGCCTGCACCGCAGGGCCGCCGGCCACGGCCCCCAAGATCAGCAGGGGAAGCAGTATGCCCGCCGCTAGCGACGACACCGCCAGCGGCCTGGAAGATCCTCCGTCGGGGCCGGAATTGGCATGGAAACGGTAAGCGAGAAGCGACGCGAGCATCACGGCCAGAGCAAGGGCTCCAACGGGGTTGGAGATTCGCGCCTCTAAGGCGTAGTAGGAAAAGCAGCCCCATATCGCCAACCCCGACGCCGTCGCCAGATGCAGCAGCACCGGCTGCCGCGACCGCGGGCTCAAACGAAGCAAGGACGCGAGCAATACCGACGATAAGAGCGGAGCCAGCAACAACAAGGCAATGAAGCCCGGCCAGAAGGAGCTAGCGTCACGCCACCATGGCGGCGAAGAAGCTGCGGCGGCCCAGCAACACAACGCCGTAGCCAAAATCGCCGCCGACGACGACATCGGCTTCGACAGCGAGGGTTCACAAAGCTGCAAGCGCAGCAGCCTGCCGGTGAAGAACGCCGACAAGAACGAAACCGCCGCAAAGGAGAGCAGCGCGGTCAGCGCCGAAGCCGCAAACAGCGTCGCGAGCACCGGCGACACCGCGATGTGGAAAAGCCGCGTGGAAGCAGCAGCGTCGGCGGCCAGCAGCGCCACCCACAAGAACCCGCAGCTCGAAGCCGCAGCGTAGCCCGATGTCACCGTCCGTTTACTCAATTGCCCGTCGAAGCGCCCATATAGATATTAGCCCTACATAGATGGCATCATGACAGTCGCGCTGCCGAGAGTGCCTGTTGCAAGCCTGAGCGCCTGCTGCAAGCATACACAGATGCAACACCGCTTATAGCACGTTGCACCGTGCCGCATTCCAGCACAATGCAAGCTCGAATCGCCAAACCGATCCTGATCGCGGCCGCCGCCGTGGCCCTGTTTCATTGCCTGTCTTATATCCACGTGACCTTCGACGACGCCTTCATCTCCCTGCGCTATGCGGCCAATCTCGCTGCGGGCCACGGGCTTCGCTACAACCTTGCGACGCCCCCGGTGGAAGGCTTCAGCAACCCCCTGTTCACCTTCCTGTGCGCTCTGGGTATCGCACTCGGCTTCGACCCGCTGAACACCGTCAAGTTCCTCGGCGTGATATCCTTCATTCTCTGCTTGGCCCTGCTGCCGCCTTTTTGCCGCAGCCTGAGATTGCGCCATCCCGCTAGCATTGCCGCAGCCGCTGCGTTGATACTCGCTGCCTCGCCCTTCGTCGCGCTCAGTGCCGTGAGCGGCCTAGAAACCTTGCCACACACAGTTCTGTTCCTAGCCGCAGCCACGTTGGCACTCAAAGAAAGCTCTAGCGGCCACGTGCGCTTCTCCCCCGCCTGCTTTGCCTTGCTTGCGATGAGCCGCCCCGAGGGCGCGTTGCCCGCGCTTGTCACTGCCCTGTGGCAAGCGACGGCGGCACAGCGCCCAATCGCTGCGCTCAAAGCCTGGGCTGCGGGCTTCGTCGCACCTTGCGCGGCAGCTTTGACGCTACGCTACTTTTATTACGGCGCTTGGCTTCCCAATACCTATGCCGCAAAGGTGAGCTTCGGCGCACCATCTGCGCTAGCCGGCGCGCACTACGCCTGGGGCTTCGTTCGCGACGGTGGGTTCCTGTTGCTGCTGCCCCTTTTGGCCGCAGCCCTGCTCAGGCTCTGGCGGCATCCGTCAACCCAAGAGGCGGCGCAAGCCAAGGCCGCGGAGAAAAGTTCCGCGCCATCCACCGGCGGCGCAGGCCGGCCCGGCTACGAGGCAGCGTTCGCCGATTCACCGTTTCTAGGCCCTAGCAACGGGAAAGCCGCCCAGCAGCTACCCCTCTGGACTCTCGCGGTTTTGCTGTGCGCCGCGCAGATCTTCTTCGCCATAGCCGTAGCCGGCGATTTCATGCTCGGGTACAGGTTCATCGTCCCCATCTACCCCTTCCTCTGCGTCGCAGCCGTTGCCTCGCTTGCGGCCACGGCCGGGCAACTATCGCGCAGCCGGGTGAACACAACGGTCCGGGGGCAAATGGGAAGCCTCGCGCTAGGTGCAACCTTGCTCGCCGGCGGACTTTTCCTGGTTCAGCGCCAGGCTCTGGCGGGCGAAGCGCTAAGCTTCTGGCTCTCACGGCAGTGGCCGGCCTCACGTTATGCCGGCCAGACAGACCTGCGCGGCACCTGGCTGGAAGCCCACCAACTGAGCGGAGAATACGTTCGCCTGCACGCCCGTAAAGGAGACTTGCTGGCGGTAAGCGAAGCCGGGGTGATTCCCTATTATGCGCGGCTCGACACCCTCGATATTCTCGGTCTGAACGACAGCTACATTGCCGGACTCGGCCGCCGCAGCGCCCTGGAGCGCAAGCAAAGGCCCAACGGAGAGTTGATCCGCGAGTACATACTCTCGAAGTCTCCGCGTTGGATCGTACTGGACGGGGTGATCAACCCCGGTAGCGGAGGATTTCGACCGCGCCTCGATATCGCGTGGTGGCTGTTGCGCGACCCGCGCTGGTTGTCTTACCGGCCGGTTTTTCAAGCGCCGCTATGCCGAGCAGACGAAGCGAGTTGCAAGCAGGACATGGTCGACGTGGTGTTCCAGCGTATCGAATGATCTCGAAGTCCCGTTTGAAAACCGGAACCGGGACCGGGAGTCCGGCCAAGCACCTGCCGTGGCACCCCGCCCCGCGCGCAGCGAAGGTAGTTGCCCATTGACAAAGGATGCCCGATAACAGCCGTCATTATTCTTGAAACCTCGGCTACGATCCTCAAGCGTAGCGCAAGACCAGCATCGCGCTCATCGAAAGGACCGACGCGACGATGGAGAAATGCACGGCTCCGTTCCTCTCACGGGCAAATAGCCCATTTTGCGCCATGTAAGCCGCATCGATTATTCCGAGAAACAGGAGCATCCCTGCGGCGACCAGCGCAACAGGGGCAGCGGCAGCGTGCTCGAACAGGGCTAGTAGAGCCGAAACTACCAGCAGTAAGGCGATGGTCGAGTCCGCGTAAACAAAAGCGCTCTCGTGCTCCAGGAATCCCGGCGGCAACCACTCGTCGTGCGGCTTGTCGCGAAAGAACCCGGCCCAAAAGATGATTATCCCCACGGCCCCCGCGATCTGCAGCAGCGCAACGGCCCAAGTCACTGTATCCGCCGACATACACGACATCCTATCCTGCCTATCGATACTATCGAAGCGGCCGGCGTGCAGCGGGAGCGTACCGGCACTACCACCTAGTACGAGACCACCTTTGGCGTACCGTCGGATCCGCGAACTCTGGCAATGGCATGGCCACGAAGGGATCGGCCCCCTGAACGCCCGTTGCGGAGCTAGTCGCCGTGCAGGCCGATCTCGCGAAGCATCGCAGCAGCCAATCCGATTGCCGAGGCTGGCAGCAGAAGTGCCGCACGGCCGAGTCCCGCCGCCCCGGCCTTTGCCGGGCGGCGCGAGGATGCCGCCGCGAGCCCCTGTTTCAGCGATGCACACTTGCGGGTTTCGAGACTTACTTTAGCCCCCACCACTCCTAGCTGCGCTACCGCCGGCCCGCGCTTGGCGTCTGAACGCCCCTCGCCTCGCCGAGTTGTCAAGGGCTCCTTCATCGCCGTAAGCAGCTTGTTGAAGGTCCGGTTGAAGCGCCGCGAGTAGGACCGCTCCATCCGCATCATCTCACCGTAAGAAACGCGTGATTGAATCTGAAAGGTGTCGTGCCACTCGGAAGCCGACTCGACGATCACTCCCGAAGGCACCTCCCGGTACTGGTCAGCAGTGATGTCGACGATCAACCCGCCGGCCTCCAGCCAGACATGGGACTGCCACCCAGAGCGGCAGTACGGGCCTCCATGGCGGCGGGCGCTGACAAACTTGATCATCGGCACGCGCGCCACCGTTACCAAGTACCGGGCCAGTAATTGCGAAGCAGGCTTGCAACAATAGTGTGGAAAGCGCTCGAGAAGCCCAGTCGAGTAGCGCGAAGGTATCGCCTCGATAGCGCGGCGCATTGAACGTGCAGAGATTGCGACGTCTGAACAAGTAAAGGAAGGTCGAGATCGCATAGGGTATCGTTTCTAGCTATACGCTCTCCAAAACTTTTACCAGAGCTTTCCGTGCGCTTTCGGCGCGTAATGGGAATTCCGGCGCCCAAGCTTCGCCTCGCAGGGCGCTGACTCGCGAAAAACGCTTCGCTTTCATCCAGATTCGTTTTGCGCTATCGCCGCTACAGCATGTCCCGCCACCCGCGACTCCTTCCGGCCCTGCTCTACAGCCTAGTTTTGGCCTTCAGCAGCGGCGCTACGGCCCCGGTTGAAAGCAGCCACGCGGCCAGTGGCAACATCCCGGATCACAGCGCAGGCACGGCGAACGATCAGATTGCCGTCCCGAGCCGGGCCGTCCCGGCCTTGGCAGACCCACCGAGCGCTGCCCCCGCTGCGCTTTGGTCGGCAAAGGGTTGCACTGCTGCGGCTTGCCACGGCGCGATCGAGGCGATCCGTGAACCCCCCACCCAGATGTTCCGCAAAATCGCCGAGCTGGGACGGGACCATGGAGACCCCGACGGCTGCATCGTCTGCCACGGCGGCGACCCTAGGGCAAAGCAAGCCACAGCAGCCCACCGCGGCGCTCCCGCCTCACTCAGCGAGCACGGCGGCCCCGACGGCTTCTACCCGGACCCTGCCTCGCCCTGGGTAAACGAGCGCAGTTGCGGCCTTTGCCATGCAGAGCTTGTTGCCGCGCAGTTCAATAGTTTGATGATGACCGAGGCCGGCAAGGCCCAGGGTACGCTATGGTCCTTCGGCAAGGCCGGCGATTACCAACACCGCTACGCCAACTATGCAGCAAAGAACCCCGGCGATCCCGCTATGCGTCTCGGCAGCGACGCCTACCGCAACTACATGCGCAAGAAGTCGGCAGCCCATCCGGATCTGTTCGTGCAAGCCCACGAGCCCATCCCCGAAGCGCTGGGACCAACTGAACTCGGCAAACTCGAAAGCGACCCCGGAGCCGCCGTCTACACTTACCTCCGCGCGGAGTGTCAGCGCTGCCACCTCGGCGTAAAGGGCCGGGCACGGCGCGGCGACTTTCGCGGCATGGGCTGCGGAGCCTGCCACATCCCCTACAGCAACAACGGCTTCTACGAAGGCGCTGACGCCTCCATTGCCAAGGACGAAGCCGGCCACGCCCTGGTGCACACGATACAGGCAACGCGAAACGCGAAGGTCAGGGTCGGGAGCCTCAGCTACAGCGGTATCCCGGTTGAGACCTGCACCACCTGCCACAACCGCGGCAAACGCATCGGCGTTTCCTATCAGGGTTTGATGGAAGGCGCTTTCGGCTCACCCTTTACCGAAGGCGGCGGCGGACAGATCGGCCTGCACTCCAAGCACTACATCGCCATGGAACAAGACGTGCATTACCAGGCCGGCATGCTGTGCCAGGACTGTCACACTTCCAGAGACGTGCACGGAGACGGCTTCCTGGCCGCCGCCAACCTGGCCGCCGTCGAGATCGAGTGCAGCGACTGCCACGGCACGCCGGGCGCGTTTCCCTGGGAGCTTCCTCTGGGCTGGGGAGACGAAGACGGCCCCGGAGCCGCCCAAGGCCCGCCGCGCGGCGTAGCACCGAGCGGCGTGGGTGGCGCCAAGGAAGATCACCTGATAAGCGCGCGCGGCAATCCCTTCCCTGAGCTGCTGCGCATAGACGACCGTGTGCTCTTGAGAAGCGCCGGGGGCAAAGACCTGTGGCTGGATCCACTCAAGAAAAAAGTCCTAGCAGGCAGCTTGTCGCTGGAAGCTTAGGTGGCGATGGTAAGCGTGAGCGCCCATGTGGACAATATGGAATGCTATAGCTGCCACTCGAGTTGGGCTCCGCAATGCTACGGTTGCCATGTGCGCGCGGATTTCTCCGGTGAGAAAAGCTCTTTCGATTGGGTGGCAGCCGGACAAGAGCACTTGAAGCCACAACACCGTAGCACGCGCGGCGAAGGCGGTTTCGACACGGTAATCCCGGGCCACATCACCGAAACACGCTCTTACATGCGCTGGGAAGACCCGGCTCTAGGAGTAAACGGAGAAGGGCGTGTGACGCCTTTGATCCCAGGTTGCCAGGTCTCGGCCACCGTGATCGGAGAAAACGGCGAGGAGTTGGCTCGCAACCACATATTTCGCACTCCGCCCGGCAGTGAAGGCAGCGGGGCCGAAGGCCAACTGAGCCTCGACATGAGCCCCGTGCAACCCCACACAAGCGGCAAGGCCAGGAAATGCGAAAGCTGCCACGGCAGCGCGAAAGCCATGGGCTATGGGATACCGGGACCGCGGCCACCCTCTTTGGGCCTAGTGGTCGAACTGGCCACCGCCGAGGGCCAAGTAATACCCGCACGGCGTGAGTTTCAGATCGAGCCGGTCGCCGGACTCGACTCTGATTGGTCGGCCGTGGTTACGGCGGATAGCAAGCAGCTACAGACCGTGGGACACCATTTCAAAGGATCCGGCCCCTTGAGTGCCGCCCAGCGCGACAAACTCGACCGCCGTAACGTCTGCATCGGCTGCCACAGCCAGATTCCCGAAGAGTCTTTGGCCGTAAACCTGCTACACCATATCGCCGAAGTCTCCGGGCTCATGCCCGTAAGCAATTCCGAACACGCGGCGTTGCTACGTAAGATTTTACTAGGCAGCGCGTGGATGCAGGTAGCAGGAGGGATGGTACTACTTTTATCTCCAGCCGGCGCGTGGTGGTGGTGGCAGCGGCGTCGCAGACCTGCTCAAACCGAAAGGGTGAACCATGCGCCCGGTAGCGATCGTTGAAAACCTGGCGCGCCCGGCAAGATTCGAACTTGCGACCTACGGGTTCGAAGCCCGGTGCTCTATCCAGCTGAGCTACGGGCGCGCTTGCAGGAAACTACGAAGAGCGCAGATCAGAAGCAATTGTCATCGCCTGCCAACGAAGTAGCGGGAGTTACCTTGCTAGACCCTCCCCGCTTGCATTGAACTCCGCCTCCCGGAACATAATGCTACGCCGTACGAACGTGGCGCCATCGAAGCCGGCTCCCGGCAGACCGCCCGGTTTGCTGGCCGCTTCACTGGCCGTTTTGCCGGCCTCGAGCGTTCCCGTTCAACCCAACTCCCGCACTATGTAATGCAATAGAGTCCGGTTGACGTCATCCTCGTTGCGCACGAACTCGCTGTACTCGATCAAAAGCTGGCCCAGGGTCATCAGCTTCACTTGGTTTTCGCGTATGGAAAAGACCACCGGTAACGCACGCTCGAACTCACCGCGTTCGCTGAAGTAGTGGGCGATGCCGGCTTTGGCCCACGAATTGTCGGCGCGGCGGCTGCCGATCATGGCCTCGGCAATGACGAAGGCCATGTCGTATTGGCCGGCACGCGCATACTTTCGTGCGACTTTGGCCAGAGCACCGGCCTTTACCGAAGAGAACTCCTTTATCCCCATGGCCACCGACAAGGACTGGCCAAGCAACTCTTCGGCACGTTCCAGATCGCCGGCCTCGTCGTATGCGGCCGCGATCTCTCCCAACGCGGTCGACAAGGCGTAAGGCTCTTCGATGGCAGTCGCAAGCCGTAGCCCGTCCTCTATCCACGCGGCAGCCGAATCTTTGTCGCCTTCGCGCAGCCGCCGCGAAGCCATTTGCGCATATACGCGAACGCGGGCAGAAGGATCCTTCATCTCCCCGGCCATCTCGCGGACCTCAGCGTCCTCGGCCTTGTCGCTATAAAGGCGGCTGACAGCAACCACGGCACCGTCACGATGGGCCGCAGCCTTGCCCATACGCGACAAGGCCCGGCGCGCTCGATCACGATAACGGGTAAACGACCCGTTGTCGCCATGAGAACGGTAAGCCAAGGCCAGCGACACCAAGGCGGATATGCCGGGCAAGCTCCCATCAGGGCCCACCTGCTCGAGCAGCGTCAAAGCCTCTTCGAGCTTGCCGATGCGCGCGTTGTCCTCGACCAAAGCGGCCTTGGCCATGGCCCGGTCGTAATCGTCTTCTATGCGGGCAACTGCCTCGCTCGCGCGCTCCAGCAACTCACGGGCCTCCACCGCGGCCCCATTGCGAAAGCGCGCCACCGCAAGGTCTCCCAAGAGCTTGGCACGATTGGCGGGCTCGGAAATCGAATCGATGACGTAGCGGGTGCAAGCCAGTGGGCTAGCCTCGGCCTCGGCCCGCAGGCCGGTCTGGCGTGCATGGGTATAGAGCTGTTCCAAACCGAAGGGGCCGACGCGAAACTCGTCGGAGACAAACGACTTGGCGGCCGGCGACGAGGGATAGAGTTCAGCCACCGTTTTTAAGTTCTTCAGTGCGGCGCGGTAGAGTTGATAGGCGGAGATGTAAGACTCTTGCTCCTGTTCCAGCCCCCTGTCTACCAGTTCCGAGGCTTCGTCGACCAGTCCGATACTCTGGTCCGGCTCTGAGCTACAGGCCAAGAAGGAGGCGGTCGCGAACAATGCCGCTGCTAGTACTAGCAGAGAGTGGCCACCTGCAATCTCGCCCGCACGAAGACCCGACAACGCTGAACTCATTTCAACCACACTCCCCTACTCTCTCTCAGCCTGCCTCTCCCAGCCGTCTCGCATCCCCTGCGGCGCGCAAGTCTACGTCCACTCCATGCGCCGCGTCCCGAAGAAACAAGTCCAAGTCCGCTCGATGCACCGCGACCCGAAGAAACAGGCGCAATCATCCCTCCTAGAAGGAGTCGCGAATTCATATGCTCCCCTCACCGCGTTGCAAGGCCTTGTCCCCGAAGCGGCGGGTAATGTCGTCGAGTGCGCGATTGAGGGCATCGCGTCTCTCGCTCTCTTCGCTCTTGAACAAGCCCAACTGCAGCGGACGGTTGCCGTCGAGCAAACTCAACTGAACCCCAACCAAGCGCAGCGGCGGGTGTTCGGTTTCGGCGCGCCACAAAGCGAGCGCAACTTCGGCGATCTCGAGCCCGTCGTCGCAGGGACTCGCCAAGGTCTTCGAACGCGTGAACAACCTAAAATCCCGGCCCGGCCCCGACGGCCTGAACTTCAACGTAACCGTGCGCCCGCTACGCCCGTCGCGGCGCAACCTGCCTGCCACCGTATGGGCATGGGCGATGATCGTGGCCTCGATGACTTCCTCGTCCACAGCATCTTCAGGGAAAGTGTTCTCCTCGCCGTAGGACTTGCGGCCGCGGTCGCACTCGACGCTTCGCAGGTCCTCGCCCGAGGCGAGACCGTGCAATAGCGGCCCCCAGCGCCCGAGTTCGGCCTCCAGCTCAGCGGCGCCGGCGGCAGCAAGCTCGCCTATGGTCGAGATGCCCATGGCGCGCAGCTTTGCTTGCGTTGCAGGCCCCACCCCCCAGATCTCGGAAACGGCCAAGGGGTGCAAAAAATCAAGTACCTCGTGCTCCTCGATAATAAGCAGGCCGTCGGGCTTGGCCTTGTTGCCCGCAATCTTGGCCACCAGCTTACCGGGACCTCCCCCTACCGACATTGCCAAACCGCTGCGCTCACGCACCTCGGCACGCAACTGCTCGGCGATCTCGCCTATGGAGCCGAACAAGCGTAGCGAAGCCCCAACGTCTAAGTAGGCTTCATCGAGCGATAGCGGCTCGACTATCGGCGTGTAGCGGTAAAAGATCTCGCGTATGCGCGCCGAAAGCTCAGCGTAACGCCTCATACGCGGAGCCAGAAAGACACCCTGCGGGCACAAGCGACGCGCCTGCGCAGTGGGCATAGCGGAGTGAACACCGAAAGCCCGGGCCTCGTAAGACGCCGCCGCAATGACACCACGCTTGGCAAGGCCGCCGACCATTACAGGCTTGCCGCGCAGTTGCGGCTGGTCCATCTGTTCGACCGACGCAAAGAACGCGTCCATGTCGGCATGCAGGATGTTCGCCATCGCCTCCGACCCTAGCGCGATCGCGCCCGCCTGGGAAGATCAACGATGGAGCCCGCTAGTTCAGAGATGACGACCCCGCCGCTTGGGCAGTAACACTTGACCTTGATTGGACAATAATTCATGAGCGAAAATGTGCTGGAGTGCGTCAGCCGTGGCCTAACGGAGCGTTCACCGAGCGCAGCGTACCCAACCGTACGTGAGCATCGGCGGGCGCGAGTAGGGCCGTGTATAGCGTGCTCCGGCGCGAGCCGGAGGCGATTT
>JAJRWY010000014.1 GCA_024276575.1 Candidatus Binatota bacterium | reverse complement strand
GAGCCTTGCCTTTCAAGATATTCGGCCCAGTCGATCTGCGAAAGATTGTCAGCTTCGTGGTCGTGGTCAGGGGTGGCCGCTTCCGGTGTCTCGGATTCGGACTTTTCGAGGTCGCCGGTTCTCGAGGCCTGTTCGGCGGGTGCCGTCTCGGAGGCTTCCTTTTCCTCGAGCATGGGGTTTTGGCATAGCTCGTCGGTGATCATGGTTTCCAACTCGGGTTTGGTGAGTTGGAGGATCTTGATCGCCTGGCGCAACTGAGGGGTCATCCTCAGTTGCAGCGTCTGCTTTAGTGTCAGCTTCTGCTCGAGTGCCATAGTCGTTTATAGAGTGAACTTCTCTCCCAGATATATCTCCCGTGCTTGCTGGCTGGAGGCGATATGCTCGGGGCTGCCCTCTTCAAGAATCGTACCGGCGTTCAGGATATACGCTCTGTCGCATATTCCCAGCGTTTCGCGAACGTTATGGTCGGTTATCAGGATTCCGATGCCCGCTTCCTTCAACTGAGCGATGATTTGCTGAACGTCGATAACCGCAATGGGGTCTACACCCGCAAAAGGCTCGTCGAGCAGCATGAACTTAGGAGAGATGACCAGCGAGCGGGCGATTTCCACGCGCCGGCGTTCTCCTCCCGACAAAGCCGAGCCGGTGGTGTGGCGCACATGTTCGATGCCGAGTTCCTCGAGCAATCCTTCCAGCCGTGTGCGCCGTTAGGCGGCGGAAATCTTTAGAGTCTCGAGTATGGCCATGAGATTCTGTTCCACCGTCAAGCGGCGGAAGACTGAAGCTTCCTGAGGCAGATAGCCGATTCCGGCGCGGGCGCGTTCGTACATCGGCAGGTTCGAAAGATCGCGCTCGCCGAGCAAGATGGAGCCGCTGTCGGGGCGTTCGAAGCCGACCATCATGTGAAAGGTCGTAGTCTTTCCGGCTCCATTGGGGCCGAGAAGGCCAACCGTCTCGCCTTGAGACACCGATAAGGACAGGTGGTCCACCACTGCACGGCCCCCGTAAGACTTGACCAGATCCCGGGCCTCGAGCCGTAGTGTGCTCATCGAGCCACGGGCTCCTGCTTGGCCGCGGGCTTAGGCACGGCGGCTCCGGCTTCGCCGGCATCTTCCACGGGCAAAGATCCGCTCGAAGACTCGTTGGGGGAGAGGTGTTGTGAGGCATCGTGGCCGCTTCCGCCCTCTTCGGCTTTGGTCTCGCCGATATCCTCCACCTCTTCCACGGACAGAGACCTGGCCGGGGCGGGGGCCGCCGTGCTATCGCCCTTAGCTTGGCCGCTGGGGCCGCTGCCGGAGAGGTCGAAGCCTTCAACCGAGCCCAGGCTATCCGGCACGATGACTACCCGGACACGCGAATCCTCTGCGTTTTCCCCGGTGCCTGCTTGCGCGCCGTCGCCGCTTCCCACCGAGGCTTCGCCGCTTTCGACCACCGCACGCTGTTCGTCGATGTAGAAGATCACGCGTTCTCCCGTCAATACATTGGGTCCGGAGCCGAGTTTGGCGTTGTGGGACAAGATGATCGTCGCGGCGCCGGGATCATACACGGCGAGTTCGCCGTAGGCCGATTCTTCGCCGCGCACTACATGTACCGAGCCGCGCGCCGTGACTTCTTTGAGGGCCCGCGCGCTGCCGGGTGTGAAAGTCACTACCACCTGATCGGCCGTTATCGTTGCTCCTGCGTGTTTCACTCGTACCGAGCCGCGGTACTCGAGACGCCCGGACTTGAAATCGATCTCCAGACGGTCGGCGCGAACGTCGATGGGGCCGGGAACGTTGGTCAGACGAAGGTTCTTGGCCACCGAGGTGACCGATCCGAACATGTCTTCGGTGTCAGGCGGGGTTTCGGCGACTGCATTTCCCAGCGCCGGACTCGACGGTAGCCACAGTAAGGCTAGGCATATGAGCAGCAGCGCGGGTAGGCCCGAAGCCGGAGCCCGCAAGGCCCGCGATACCGCAGTGTCCACCGCTGCCGGTTTCAGCGGCGGCTTTCGCACTCGGGCCGGTGCTGTAACTGTTCGCCTTCCTCGAGTGTCTACCCCTACCGGTTGCAGTGGCGGTTTTTGCCACTGCTGCCATGCCCGGCCACCACTGCCGCGTTCGTCCTTGCCGTCCTCGATTTTCCCCACCCGCCCTATCTATCCTGCCGTCTCACGTAGTTCCATTCGCACGTCGGCCGACATTATCAGTTTGCGTTGTTTGATATCGATGCTCAGATCGTGTCCCGTTAGCAGCAGATCCGGAGACTCCAGCCGCGTTGCTCCCTGTGCTCTGATGATGCCTTCTTCGCGGTTATAGAAGAGTTTGGAGGTGGCCAGCTTGAAGCCTGCCAGTTCGAACAGCACGCGTCCCGAAAGCTCGATCGCTTCGAACTCGTTGCCGTCGAGATAGAGGCGCCCTTCGGCGCCGGACAGCACCCCGGCCTTCTCCCCTTTATCGTAAAACACGATGCTAGGTTCGAGTATGACCACCGCTCGATCGTTCTTGAAGTAGCTGGCCTCCTTGGCCGATACCTCGAGAACCGTGAGCCCGTCGCGGGTTACGACGCGATGGAAGTTGCGTATGCGTCGCAGGAGTTCGGGCAGCCGCTCGGAGGCCGACTGTGCGATGTCGAGAACCGATTCGAGCGATTGGCGTTTGCCGACGTTCCACAACACCAAGCCGAGAATGGCGACGAAAGCTACCGCCAGCAGCCGGCGGATGAGTGGGCGCAGCATCGGCGCAGCGCCTCAGCTTATGCCGGCCTTGAGCAGGTCGTGGAGATGAATGATGCCCAGCGGCGCTCCACTCTGGGCATCGACGATGAACAACGAGGTGATCTCGTATTTTTCCATAACCGCCATCGCACGGGCGGCAAGCGCGTCGCAGTCCACAGTCTTGGGTTCGCGGGTCATCAAGTCCCGGGCGCTAAAGGACGAGATCTCCCCGTGGCGCAACATTGCGCGGCGCAAGTCGCCGTCGGTGATTACTCCTACCAAGGCTCCGGCTTCGTCGACTACCGCCGCCACGCCCAGGCCGCCGTCGGTCATGATCCGCAGAACATCTGTGACTGCAAGATCGAGCCCGGCCAGGGGGATACGCTCGCTTCCTCCCATCAAGTCCGAAACTCGCAGCAGGCGTCGCCCCAGCGCACCGCCGGGATGCAGTAGCGCGAAGTCGTGCTCGCTAAAGCCGTTGGCTTCTAGTGCAGCCACCGCCAAGGCGTCACCCATGGCCAGCGCTGCGGTCGTACTGGCGGTGGGTGCCAGGCCCATGGGGCAGGCCTCCTCGCTCACGCTGATGTCGAGTACCGCATCGGCTGCTTTGGCCAGCGGTGATTCGATTCCCGCAGTGATCGCGATCAGCGGGATGTCCAGGCGCTTGATGGCGGGCAGTAAGGCGAGCAATTCTTCGGTGCTGCCGCTGTTGGAAACCGCCACGCAAACGTCGCCCCGGGCGAACATTCCGAGGTCTCCGTGTGAAGCCTCGCCGGCGTGCAGGAAAACAGCGGCGGTTCCCGTGGAAGACAGGGTGGCGGCGATTTTCCGGCAGATCTGCCCCGATTTGCCCATGCCGCTTACCACCACACGGCCGCGGCAAGAGGTTATCAGTTCCACTGCGGTGTCGATGCCGGCTCCAAGCCTAGCTGCCGTCTCCGCCAGTCCCGCCTCTTCGATGGCAAAAACGCGCCGGGCGATCTCGTGCGCCGAAGGCCTCGAGGTTTTCTCTGCGCCTTCGCTGCGTTCGTCTGCTGCTTTTGTGTTCTGTTTTTTGGTCTCAGGCATCGGCCTCTCCGCAAGCCTCACGGCGCGCCCGGTCGATGGCTTGCAAAGTACCCAGCAAGACGGGCAACTCAGACAAGGGCAGGGAGTTGGGGCCGTCGCTGAGCGCTTGGCTCGGGTTTTCATGTACTTCCATGAAGATTCCGTCTACGCCCACCGCCACCGCCGCGCGCGCCAGCGGTGCTACGAACTGCCGTTGCCCGGCCGATACTTTACCGCCTCCGCCGGGTAGTTGCACCGAATGGGTGGCGTCGAAGATGATCAGGGAGCCGAAGGCCCGCATGATTTCCAGGGCGCGAAAGTCATTCACCAAATTGCCGTAGCCAAAACTGCTCCCGCGTTCGGTGAGCATCAGCGTACGGCAGCCCGCGTCTCGAGCCTTGGCCGCTACGTGTTCCATGTCCCACGGTGCCAGAAACTGTCCCTTCTTGATGTTGAGCGGGCGCCCGGTGGCTGCTGCGGCCGCGATCAGATCGCTTTGCCTGCATAACAGCGCCGGTATCTGCAAGACGTCCACGGCTTCAGCAGCCGCGGCGGCCTGGCCGGCTTCGTGGATGTCGGTAATTACGGGCAGTCCGCTCGAGCGCCGCACTTCGGCGAGAATCTCCAAGCCGCGCTCGGCACCAGGACCGCGGAAGGACTCATGGGAAGTACGATTGGCCTTGTCGTAAGAAGCCTTGAAAATCAGCGGGATATCCAGCTTCTCACAGATCTCCGCGATTCTTTCGGCGTGCCGTAGCGCCGAGTCGCGAGACTCAACCACGCAAGGCCCGGCGATCAAGAACAGCTTGCCGCTATCCAGCCGCAGTGCCCGCCGTCCCGAGCCAATCTCGACTGCATCGCCACCAGCCGTCATTGGCTCGTCCCTTTGCTGCGGGCCGTCTGATAGCCTGGCGTCATCTGCTCGTGGCACCCTGCGCTGGCGGCCGGCTGGTAGCCCAGCATCACCCGCTTGTGGCGCCCTGCGATGGCGGCCGGCTTGCAGCCTAGCGTCATCTGCTCGTTCGAGCGGGACTGATTTGGCCCGTCGCCCAAAGGATCAACGCTCCTTGCTTTCCGCGGAAGCCACTACCCGCAAGCCCGCCAGCGTAGGAGTCTCCGATTTTTGCCGGCGATTCTTCAGGGCTGCGCGTATGAACCCCTTGAACATAGGGTGGGGATCGAGCGGCCTGGAGGCGAACTCGGGGTGGAACTGAGAGGCGAGAAACCAGGGGTGCTCAGGTATTTCGACCATTTCCACCAGCTCTCCGCCCGGTGACAAGCCGCTCAGCACCATCCCGTGGCTCTCCAAGGTTTCCCGGTAGCTGGAGTTGACTTCAAAACGGTGGCGGTGGCGTTCGCTGAAATGCCGCTTGCCGTAGACCTTGTGGGCAAGACTGCCCTCATGCACTACGCAGGGATAGGCGCCTAGACGCATGGTGCCGCCTTTGTCGGCCAGGCTTTGTTGCTCGAGCATCAGATCGATTACCGGGTGAGGTGTCTTTTCATCCACTTCGGTTGAATGGGCACCTTCGAGTCCGCACACATTGCGCGCAAACTCTACTATCGCCATTTGCATCCCGTAACAGATACCGAGGAAAGGCACGGCGTTGCTGCGTGCGTACTCGACGGCCTTGATCTTACCTTCGGTGCCGCGCGGGCCGAATCCCATCGGGACCAGGATGCCGTCGGCTTTCTTGACTTCGGCGCTGATGCCCGAAGTCTCGATCTGCTCGGAATCGACATGCACGATTTCGACCGCGCACTCGTTGGCCAATCCCCCATGGGCTAGGGCCTCGTTCAAGGACTTGTAGGCATCCGTCAGCTCTACATACTTGCCGACCATGGCGATGCGGACCTTTTCCTTGGGATTTTCCAGAATGCCGGCAATCTTTTCCCAGGCCATCATCTTGGGCGCCCCGGTCCAGATATGGAGCTTCTCGGTAATCTGCCGGTGCAGCCCCTCTTCTTGCAGCGCCAAGGGCAGGCGGTAGATATTGGCCACATCGCGGGCTTCGACTACCCCGGCGGCGTCTACGTTGCAGAAAAGCGCGACCTTCTTCTTCACCTCTTCGCCGAGCGGGCGGTCGCAGCGCAGCAGCAGGATGTCGGGTTGTATGCCGAGCCCGGTCAACTCTTTGACGCTGTGCTGGGTCGGTTTGGTCTTTATCTCACCGGCCGCCGCTATGTAGGGGACCAGGGTCAGATGGACGAACAGCACGTTCTCCGCACCGTTGTCGAAGCGCACCTGCCGTATGGTTTCCAGAAACGGCAGGCTTTCGATGTCGCCCACGGTTCCGCCGACTTCTCCGATCAGGATGTCGAAACCTTCGGCGGCGGCGTGGATGCGTTTTTTTATCTCGTCGGTGATGTGGGGGATTACCTGCACGGTGGCACCGAGATAGTCGCCGCGACGTTCCTTGCTGATTACTTCGTGGTAGACGCTGCCGGTGGTGACGTTGTTGCCGCGTCCCATGCGCACCGAGATGAAACGCTCGTAGTGCCCGAGATCGAGGTCGGCCTCGTAACCGTCGTCGGTTACGAAGACCTCGCCGTGCTGGAAAGGGCTCATGGTGCCCGGATCCACGTTTATGTAGGGATCCATCTTGAGCATGGTCACGCGCAGGCCGGAGCTTTCCAGTAGCGCTCCGATCGAGGCCGAAGCGAGGCCTTTACCCAGGGCTGAAGCCACTCCGCCGGTTACGAAAATATACTTGGTGGGCCTGCCGTCGCTCACTTCTTCTCCCTCACTGCCGCTGTCCGGGCCGGGGCTGGAGGCACCGCCGCCCTAGTTGCTGCTACTTGTGTCGGCGCTTCTCGCGCGTGTATTTTCTGCACGGTCGTCGTTCGCAACACGCCTGTCCTTCTTACCGTGCCGCCCGCTCGCCGCTCGTGAGATCTGCCACTGCGGCCCGGACTTTTTCGAGTTCGCCGGGCGTGTCGACTTCCATGGGAGCGGGTCCGTCGTGGCGCACCACGCCGATTACAATGCCGTTTTCCAGTGCGCGCAACTGCTCGAGCTTCTCGCGTTTTTCCAGTTCTCCCGGTGGCAGGGAGCAGAAACTCGACAGGGTTGCCCGGCGATAGGCGTAAATGCCGATATGATGGAGAGCCCCTTTGCCGGAACCGGGGTCGTCACGATCGAAAGGTATGGGGGAACGCGAGAAATACAGCGCCCGCCCGCCGCGGTCGCACACTACTTTGACTATCGAGGGATCCCGTAGCTCATCGCTGCTACTGACCGGTACCGCGATGGTTGCCATCCCTAGTCCGGGGTCTGCCCGGAGCGCCGCAATGAGATCATCGATCAGAGCGGGATCGAGTAAAGGCAAGTCTCCTTGCAGGTTTACGACGATTCCGTGGTGCAGGCCGGCGGCCACTTCGCCGACCCGGTCGCTGCCACTTTGGTGGCCGGTGCCGGTCATGCGAACTTCGGCGAAGCCGGCGGCGGCTTCGTAGATACGCTCGTCGTCGGTGGCCACGATGACCTGGGCGGGCAATTTCGCCAGGCAAGCACGCCGGTAGACACGCTCGATCATGGGAGTGCCGCCGATGTCGGCCAGGGGCTTCCCGGGTATACGTGTGGAGGCGTAACGGGCCGGAATGACTACCACCGCATCGTTGTTGGCTGCGTTCATGACTGTTTCCGGTGTCCCGGAGCCACTGACCGCACGGGACTCCCTATATAGAGAGTCCAGGGAGCGGATGTCAAAGCGGGCCGTCCGGGGGCGGGGGCAACTATGCACCGCTTTGTCTGCACTTTGGCCGCCCGCCGTTGCGGGGGTCCGTTTGGGCTGGCACGGCAGCCATAAACCGGCTAGAACTAAGCTGAGTTTACGCCGAAGATACAGAGTTTCCGTTAGGGGGTCTGGCTGCCGAAACCGTGGTCCGTGTGTTATCCGTGTGTTATGGGTGTGGCGGGTTTTGGGCAGCCCCGAGCAGGGGGCCTTCCTTGACACGAAGAAATCGGCATTGCTAAGTTTCCGATATGCGGGCACGTGTCCCGCCGACATGATTGGGGATAAGGCAATTAGCCGGTCTTGCTCAGTTTTAAGGAGTTCGACATCGATGGACAAACACTCTTCTGTGAAGCGCCCTCTTGCCTACCTTCTGTCGTTGCTGATGATCATTGCGACGGTCCCGCCGGTCGGGGCCATGGACTCGGTATACGGCACAGTGAAAGCCGCGGGGCCGGTCTGGGTGGCTGGTGCGGCTAGCGAAGCCGGTGGAGACGCCGGTTGGACGGAGCTTAGCACTACGCGCCCTCTGCTTTCCGGCGACCGTTTACGCACCGGCGAGAAAGGCTATGCGCTGGCCGAACTCGGCGACCAAGGGGTGGTTGGACTCTACGGTAATGCCCGGGTCGTCACCGACCGCAGCGGCGACGCTGCCTTCATCGATGTTGCCGAGGGCAAAGTAGCTTTTCATATAGGCGAGGGTTCGGCGATGATTTTGGGAGCCCAAGGTGCCCGCATAGGTGCCGAACAAGCCGCCGACGGTTACATCGAGGTGTCAAGCGAAGGCGAGGCCACTGTGACTGCCGAACAAGGCAAGCTGCTGGTAACCATGGCCGGCTCGCGTCGCGAGCTTGCGGCCGGGCACCGCTTGTCGATAGCGAGCGGACAGATCGAGCCGCTGCGTCTTGCCGGGGCTTACGGCGAAGCCGAGGAAAGCGACGAGACCCCGGTCGCCCCACCTCCGCCTCCGCCTCCGCCTGCGGAACCCGAGTTGGTGGCAGAACCTGCGCCTGCCCCTGCCCCTGCTCCCGCGCTCGCGGCTCCTGCGGCGCAGCTCAGTGCGAGCGCCGTAGTCGGTTGGACCGCTTTGGCGCTGGTCACGGCTGCCGTGATCTACCAAGTCGCCGACGATGACGACGACAATCCCGCGAGTCCCTACTGATCGGGACCGCGCGATCTCATGCGGGAGGGCGCATGGTTGCGATGCCGTGGGGCTTGCAGCTATTGGCTGGTTCTGCACGGGTGAGGCGGGTTAGTAAAGGGCAGCGCCGATCCGAGGAGTTCGTGATTTTGTATTTTCCTGAGTGCGCCGGCGGGCCGTTGACGGATCGCCGGCGCTTTTTCGTTCTACCGCTTTCGACAAGGTGGACCCGCCGCGTGCGCAAGTACGGTGCGGGTATCTCAGCGGCCTGCATGGCGGCAGTCCTTGCCTACCTTTGCGGGATTTCAGGCTGTGTGGTCACGCCGAACTACGCGGCTATCGAGCCTTCGTCGATAGCTGGGCAACAGACTACCGATCTCAATCGCGACCTGGCGGTCATGGCCGGGCAGGCGGCGGCGGACTCGGGCGACTACATCATCGGTCCCGAAGATTTGCTCGAGGTCACTCTCTACGACATCGAGGACGTCAGCGGGGATCCGCGGGTCTTGTCGGTACGGGTTTCTAACTCGGGTTTCATCACCTTGCCATATGTCGGCACGGTCGAAGCCCGGGGGTTTTCTCCTACTGAACTCGAGCGCCGCCTGCGGGTTCCTTACCAGCGTTTCATCCATAATCCGCAGATCACGATTTTTGTCCGTGAGTATCGTAGCTATCGCGTGTCCGTAGTCGGTTACGTCGAAAGGCCGGGGGTGCTCGAGTTGCGCGGGCGCAAGACACTACTCGAAGCGATCTCTTTGGCCGGTGGCCTCAATCAGGAAGCCGGCCGCAGTGTGCGCCTGACACGCAACAACGAGCAAGGGGTTCAATCGGTGCTGATCGATCTCGATACCTTGGCTGCCAAGGGCGATCTGAGCCTGAATCTGACCTTATTACCCGGCGATGTAATCAGCGTCCCGCGCGCCGGGATCTTCTATGTTGAGGGTACGGTGAACAAGCCGGGGGCCTATCCGTTGCTTGCTGCCACTACCGTAAGCCAGGCGATCGCAACGGCGGGCGGCGTCGACGTGGCGGTTGCCAACGAGCCGGGCACGACCCTATTTCGTAAGCTCGACAATGGGCAGCGGCAGCCGATAAAAATCGATATGGACGCCATTCGCGAGGGAAAGGCGCAAGATTTCCTGGTCCAGGCCGACGATGTGATAGTGGTGCCGGTGTCTGGGCCCCTGTTTTTCGTCGATCGTCTCACCGGGTTGTTGAGAGTCGGAGTCAATTCACGCTTCTGATGGCTGCTTGTCGAGATAGCATCGATTGTTGGCTGAGCACGGCTACCGCTCACTAGTGCCGAGCGGTGTGAGTGACTGCTGCGGGGGTAGCCGGCGAGTGCGTCGAAGACTTCAGGTGCCCAGCGGCTTGAGCGAGAGATCAGTGGGAAGTAGAGAGCAGAAGTGATGCGTAGAGAGTAAGAAAGTGCGCGCGGAACATCTGTGACATGGATATTGTCTGAGCATGAGTGACGAACGAGAACAGGGCGTGTACCCGCTTGCCGGCCACGGCGGAGCGCGGGCTTACGAACCGGCGGTACAGGGCGATTCGAGGCTTCCCGCCTACATGTCCGAGGAGCCGCCCTACGGCTACGTCGGCGCCCAGGAAGAGTTCAACCTCTGGAAGTATATCGACATCATCTCGCGGCGGCGCTGGAGCATCGCCGCCTGTTTAGTGGTGTGCATATTGACGGGTTCGATTATTACCTTTGCCGCCACTCCGATGTACCGCTCCACGGCTTTGTTACAGATTCAGCCCAACGGTCCCAACGTTCTGAGTTTCGAAGACGTTCAGGAGTCGATCGGGCAGAGCCAAGCCTACCAGGATTTTTTCCAAACCCAGTATGCGATCCTGAACTCTCGCACCCTGGCCAAGCGTACTATCGACAAGCTTGGGCTGGAGTCGAATGCCGACTTCAATCCTGAGTTGATGCCGCCCTCGCTGCCGGTGCGCCTCAAAAACTGGGTAGTGGGCATGATCATGCCCGCTGGCGAAGTGGATCCGCAAAGAGCCGAACTCGAGCGCCAGCACAAGATGATGGACGCTTTCCTGTCCGAGGTGGAGGTGCAGCCGCGGCGCAAGTCTTTTCTGGTCGAGTGGAGTTTTTCATCGCCGGACGCCGTTTTGGCCAAGCAGATCGCGGCAACGGCTGCGCATGAGTACATCGATCTGACGCTGGACCAGCGCATCGATTCTGCTTCGCAAGGCCGCGGTTTTATCGAGAAACAGTTGTCGATCACCAAGGCGCGTCTAGAGCAATCCGAACAGGATCTTCAAGAGTTTGCCCGCAGCCGCGACATCGTCGCTCTCGAGCAGGAGGAGAAAGTCATTCATGAGCGCTTGGCCGATCTCAACAACCGGCTTACCGCTGCTCAAGGCGCGCGTATTGAGCACCAGGCGATGTATGAGCAGAGCCGGACTGCAGACCGTTACAGCCTGCAGATCATAGTGTCGAGCCCCCTCATCAAGAGTCTCAAAGAACAGATGACCGACCTCGAGGTGGCGCTGGCCCAGCTCAGCAACACTTTCACCGACGAATACCCGGAAGTGCGCAAGCTGAAGGCGCGTATCAGGATACTCGACATCCGCATGCGTGCTGAGGAAGACCGGCTGCTCGCCAGCGTGAAGTCCGATTACGAGGCGGCTTTGAAGCGCGAATCGATGCTCAAGGAAGAACTCGAACGGCAGCGAGAATTGGTCGCGTCTTATGAGGTAAAGGCCATCGACTTCAAGATCATGAGACGCGACGTGGATATCAACCGTGGTATCTACGAGAATCTGCTGCAGCGTCTCAAGGAAGTAGAGGTTACCGAGGCGGTTCGCGCTTCCAACATCACCATCGTCGACCAACCGGAAGTGCCGCTGGATCCCGACCGGCCCAACATTCCGGTGAACCTTGCTTTTTCGATGCTGCTGGGACTTTTCAGCGGTTTGGGTTTGGCGGTGGCGCAAGAGTATCTCGACGATTCAGTGAAGACCCCCGAGGACGTCGAGAAAGCCCTGAGGCTGCCTACGCTGGCGGCGATCCCGGAGTTCAAGGCTCTGGACGATCTTAGCCTTGACCAAGAGGTTGCATTACAGCCGACTTCGGCTGGTTCTGAAGCCATACGCACTTTGCGCGCGGCACTGTTTCTGACCGCGCCCGGAGGTTTCCCGAAACGCTTGATCGTGACCAGTTCGCGGCCCGGGGAGGGCAAGACCTGTATCGCCAGCAACCTCTCGATTGCGCTTGCGCAGATGGGCCGCAAGGTGGTGCTGCTCGATTGCGACTTGCGGCGGCCGCGTGCGCATCAGGCGTTGGGAGCCGCGCAGGCGCCGGGTGTCAGCAATTATCTAGTAGGTAATATGGGCAGCGCCGAGATAATTCGTGAGACTGCCCACAAGGGATTGGATTTGATAAGCGCAGGGCCGGTACCGCCCAGTCCGGTTGATTTGCTGGACTCCGAGGCGATGAGCCGGCTACTCGAGGAACTCGATGCGCGCTATGACAATGTGATCGTTGATGCCCCGCCGGCCTTGATGTTTGCCGACGTTCCGGTGCTTACCGCGCGTTTGGGCGGCGGGTGTTTGTTGATCGCGTGCTCTGGCGAAACGCCCACGCGTGTGCTCAAACGGGCCAGCGAGTCGCTGATACGGATGCAGTCGAAAATGCTCGGTGTGGTTTTGAACCGAGTTTCGCAGCGCAGCGCCGGTTACTCCTACTACGGCTATTACGGAGGCTATGGCGACTACTACGGCAGCGGCGCCGAGAAACTGCAGCCGCCGCAATCTCCGCCGCCGACCGGTCCGGCTGCCTGAGCGCCGCGTGCTTTTGGCGGCCCTTGCTCCAGGTCTGTCGGGCTTTGGCTTCAAGTGCCTGTTTTTGTTGAGAGCGGAATTCTCGCGCCAAAAACGTTGCCACGATGATTACAAGAAGTTACGGCGCTCGAAGCCGCCTAGTCCGACAGGCTATTAGCGGTTCCCGCGTTATGTCTGCCGGTGCCCGGCTTCTGCTTTACCTTGTCTTACCCCTGCTGTTGGGCGTTTCACTGTGCATCGGGACAAGCCGTCTTTTGTCTTTGTACTTCGCTTCTTCGAGTGCGTCCGCTCGTGTTGTGGCTTTGCAGCGTGCGGCTATGTTCTCACCCTGGGACTGGCGCTATCCGAAAGCTTCGGGTGATTGGAGCCGGTCGCTCGGCGCTTACCGCGATGCGGTAGCGTACTACGAAAAGGCGCTATCGCTCGACCCCATGTGCGCCTCGTGCTGGGCCGGACTGGCGGAATCCCAGCTTGCGTTGGGTATGGACCCCTCCTCGGCGCTCGAAAATGCTGTTGCCTCCGGCCGCTCGGATACCGCAGTTCGCACGCGTAGCGCGGTCGTGTATGCGCGCATGGGGCGTGACGACGACGCTGCCCGGGAGTTCGCGGCGGCCCTGGCCGGCAAGCGCGAGGACAAGTACGAGTTCTTCGCCCTGCTCCATCGCATCTACTCGGAGTCGTTCATTCTCGGCAGCATCATCGGCGACCACGAGATGAAGCGTTATTTTGCTTTCGCCCGGCGCAAACTCGAGCCCCAGGATACGGCGATGGTGTGGCGCCGCTACCGGGAAATGAATCCTTCGGATACCGAGAGGCGCGACTACGCAGCTTACCTGCTCGGCCATGGACTCGGCCGTGAAGCTTGGCGGATCGTTTTCGGCAAGGACGGCCCGTCGCCCGGGACCCTGCTGGATGCGAGTTTCGAGTCCGACGGAGATCTTCAGCGCTACCGGCCTTTCGGCTGGCGCATCAAAGAGGCGCCCGGCGTAGCCGTTGAGATCGTCGCCGGGGATGCGAACTGCGAGGCGTGCCCGCGCGCAAGCAAGGCTCTGCGTCTTGCCTTCGACGGAGAGCACAACCCGGAATTCTTCGGGGTAGTACAGTACCTGCCCTTGGAACCGGGGGCCTCCTATCATCTGGGAGCCCGCGTGCGAAGCGAGGACATCAGTTCCGACAGCGGTCCTTTTCTCATGGTTGTCGGCGGCGACGGCGTGGCTCGCGACGCCGATTGCTCCTTGCGTGTGGCCGCTCCCCAATCGCGGCTCACTCGTGATTGGGAGCCGCGCAGCCTCGATTTCGAGGTCCCCCGCGGTTGCGGTGCCGTTCGTGTGATGGTTGCCCGCCGCAATAGCAATGCGGTCAATAACTTGATCGGCGGAAACTTCTACATCGACGATTTACACCTCACCCGGCGCTGAAGACGCTGCGGTAACATCAACGGCGGCGTTGCGGCCGTCGCCTGCTACCCGGCCGGACTTCACTGCTCCGGCGGGTTGCCCCGTCGGGACGCTCCGGCGGGTCGGTGGGTCTTCGGGTCTTTTGACGGCTGTGCCGGTCGTTTACTGTACCCGCTTCCAAGCTGCCGGCGAGCAGCGGCGGTGATACGGGAGAGCTGCCTTCCACGGAGAAACCTGGCACGGGGCGCACGAGACAATCGCGAGACCGCAGCGGACGGCAGTGAGACCGCAGCGGACGGCACAGCCAGATCGCAGTGAGACTGCAGCCAGACCCGCAGCGAGACCTCAGCGGGGCGACAGCGGAAACAGCAGTAGGACAGCAGCGGGACGACAGTACGGGGCGGGTGATGACGACGAGCAACGGCCAAGACAAAGATCCTTATTTCATAGATTTCCCGGCGCGTATCGGCGCCATTCAAAAGGCCATGGCAGAACACGGGATAGACGTCTACCTGGGCTCGCGGCTGCGAACCTTGTCGTGGACTCTCGATGCGTTTTGTCCTTGGCGCAGTTTCGTGGTGATCCCGGCCGCGGGCTTGCCCACCGCTTTTACCTTTGCCATCGACGCTGCGCGAGTCGGTGACGACACGTGGCTCGACGCCTCACGAGTACACGGTTTCGCTCCGCTCGGAGGGCAAGACCAGATCTCGCAGATAGCGGAGTTCGTGCTCGGAGAGCTGCCCGGCGGCAAGGGCAGGGTAGGCATCGAGGACGGCATGTCCAACTACCTACCCGAGGGCAATCTTACTCACTACGAATACGTGCGCTTCAACGAGGCTTTGCCGGGATGCGAACTCGTCAACGCGCATAGTCTCATCGATGAGCTGGCCTTGATCAAAGACCAAGGCACCATCAATCGTTTCCGCGAAGCCTCACGCATCGTCGACGCCGGCCACAAGGCCGTGTTCGAGGCCATTAGCGGCGGCGGCTACCGGGGAATGACGGAAACCGAGATTGCCGGTATCGCCGCATATGCCATGCGCAAAGCCGGAAGCGAGTGGGAATGGTCCTTTACCGGCGGCAACGAAATTGCGAGCGGCTACCGCACCGGTTACGGGTTCGGCGCCTGCACGCCGGCAACCCGCCGTGAGATCAAGGCCGGCGAACCCTTGATGGTCGACATTCACTCGATGTTCAAGCTCGGGCTCGGGGATCATTCCCACAACTATCTGATCGGCCCGGTGAGCGACCGGCAGCGCTGGCACGCGGACAACTTCGTGGCTTTGGTCACAGGCACTTTGGAGAGATATCGTGCAGGAGTGACACCCGCTGGACTGGGAGCGGAGATGATGGGCTTTGCCGCCGAGCGCGGCTTCGTAGACTTTGTCTTGCCGGGCTTCGAGCACGGTATCGGCATGCTCGGCGACGAATGGCGCATCGGGCGCAACGACGGGCCTATCCCCTACTGGACCAACCCGCAGCACGTTTACCAGGAAAACGAAGTGCTGATCTGCGCCATACAGTACGCATGTCCGGATGAAGGCATAGGGTTTCGCTACGAAAACCCCATCGTTTTGTCGGCGGACGGTTGTGAGGAACTCTCGAAGTTCCCGCTCAGCGTGGACGAGATCGCCTGAGCTTTATCAGGGTTTCCGCTCAGCGTGGACGAGATCGCTCGAGCCTTATCAGGGTTTCCGCTCAGCGTGGACGAGATCGCCTGAGCCTTATCAGGGTTCCCGCTCAACGTGGATGAGATCTGCCGAGCCTTCTCAGGGCTCGCGATATCCGCGATGTCATCGCGGTTTTGCCGGTGGGTGTGGTTTCGGCTTCTTGCGGGTCTACGCGGTATAGCGGGGTGTCGGGCAAGCGACCCGACATTATGGCCGCCGGTCCTTTGGTTACCAGTTTTACCGCTTCTTCTCCGATGAGCGAGCATGCGGCTTCCAGCGCTTCCGAGAGCCGGGGCGGGCGTGAGTCTACATTGTGGGCGTCGCTCGACAAAGCGTGGACCATGCCTTTGCGCAGAAGTGTTCTCGCGCAGCGATCGGAGCCGCGGCCCCAAACACCGAGCAGCGAATCGCCGTCGACTTGCAACGCGGCTCCGGCATCGACCCACTTGGCCGCCAACGCAGGGTTGGCCTGCAGGAGCTGATTCCTTTCAGGGTGTGCGAGCACCGGCAGTAGTCCGCGGGATCTGACGGCAAACAGTATATCGTCGAGTGCGGAGGGGATCACCGCTACCGGCATTTCGATGAGCACTGCGGAGCCACCGCCCAAGAGCGGCAAGCCGGCGCCGCCTTCCACCAGCAGGCGCGAGGAGATATCGACCTCGGCCCCGGGAAGAACTTCCAGAGGATTGCCGACAGCCGAAAGCCTCGAGCGCAACTCCTCGGTGAGTTCGACGACTCGCGGTTTGAGATTCTCGTAGATCCCGTCGATCAGGTGGGGCGTGGCAACGGCAGTGGCGATACCGTCGGCGCTCATGGCTTCGCAAAGCGCCAGCGATTGCTCCCAGTCGCGAGGCCCGTCGTCGATACCCGGCAGTAAGTGGCTGTGGATATCTATCATCTGCAATTCATCATTCCGGCGTGTCTTTCCCTGCCCGGTTCCCCGCGGCATTGCTCGTTGCGATTCCGTCCACCAACCATGGATCTTCGATCAAGCGTGTGAAAAGCGCGAGCACCGCCACGAAGCACAGAGCCACCCCGGGAACACGCAGTCCGAAGTCGGCGGCCGAGTGAATCAGCACCGAGCAAATGGCGACCGCGTAGGCCGTGATCATATAGCGTTGGCTGTCGCTCAGGTTGCGGCGCAGGCTGCGGCCCAGGGCGGCAACGAAGGCGTAGAGCATCCACAGCGTCACGGCGAGGCCGGCGATACCGGACTCGGCCGCGATCTGCAGGTACTCGTTGTGGGCGTGTGCGTAGGAAAGGCCGGTAGGTGCGGGCCGGTAGGCTTTGATCAGTTCTCCGAAACTCCCCCAGCCGTGGCCCCACAGCGGCGCGTCCGTAATCATCGCGATGGTGGCTTGCCACACCGGGAGGCGCCCGGCTTCGAAATGCCGGGGTATTCGCAGAAAACGCTCGAACAACGGATCGAGGCCGATGAAGGCCGCGATCGCCAGAACTGCCGGGGCTACGATGGCGATCATGAGCCGGGCAGCACCGTTACTGTTTTGTCGCGGCGGTCTCACCCAGTAGTCCATGGCGTTGACCAGCAGCAGCGAGAGCATGAAGCTGCTTATGCCCATTCTGGACCCTGAAAAGAACAAAGCCAGGGCGCATAGGACTGTGCATGCGGACACTACTACGCGCCGGGCGCCGGCCTCCGCTGGGCGTAGATCGCCGCGCCCGAAAGGCCCAGCGTCGCTGATCGTGGCCGCGAAGGCCAGGGGCAGCAACATTTCCATGAGGAAGGCGAAATGATTGCGCGACACCAAGGTGCCCGTGGCGGAGTCGGGGTAAGCCCAGCGCTTGTAGAAGAGCAGGTGCTCGTTGCCCGAAAGCAGGTTGAGCAGGCCGTAAGCGGCTTCGGCCCCGGCTAGCAGGAACAGCGATGCACTAATGAAGCGCAGCGAATTTTGATCGTGGCAGGCTGCACGGCAGAGCAGGAAGAAGAACACCAAGGTGGAAAGCCAGGCCAGCGAGTAGAGAAGCTCGGCGGCCGGTCCGCCAGGGACTCCGGCCAGTAGCTTCAATACGTACTGCAGCAGGACGATTAAGGGGAAAGCCAGGAGCATGCCGGTTTTGAGCTTAGCGGCGCTCTGGTCGAGGAAGCGGCCGAGTTCGCCCCTGGCGGCACCGCGTAGCGCTACACCGGCACAAAGCGAAAGAATCGATACTACCAATATTGCTGTGGCCGTAGGGGAACTGGAACCCAGCGGAACTAGGGCAGCCACCAAGACCGCGGGAACCACCCATGGTCCGATCAATGGTCTTGCGGCGCTTGGTTGCTGTCGGTTCATCGAACTGAAGAGGCTATACTTTGCGGTACCATCCAGGCGTCGGCGCTTCTCTTGGCGACGATGGCACAGACCACGTAAGCTACCAAGGCGGTGCCGGCGCGGGAACCCGGGGGGGCAGTCGAACAGAGGCAGTCAAACGCTTGCTCCCAGAGGCCGCTGAGCGCAAGATCGCGTGCGGCGGAGGCTGCGGCGCACGCACCCACGCAAGCTATGGATAAGTCTTCAGCCACCGCTAGTAGGTCCGGATCCGATACCAGGGTAGTGGATCCGGCTGCCGCTTCGCTTTCGCGCGCCAGACTTCTCTCGGAACGCTCTTCATGGATCCTTCAAGAGTGGCGACGTCCTTTGTCGTTGCTTGCCCTGGTCGCCACCGATTGGCTGGCGCTGGCGGCTTGCCTATCGCTTACCTGGGTGTTCAGGCAGACCGTGGCTCGTGAGTTGTTTCCTTCGCTCGGCCCCCTTTACCCGCTGTCCGGGTACTTTCGTGATTTGTACTTCTTTGCTCCGTGGATAGTCGTTTTCGGAGCCTCGCGTCTTTACTCCCAGCGAACGCATGCCTGGGAGGAAGCGCGTGCGATGATAAAAGCAACGACGGTCGGCACCGTGCTGGCGGTGGCGCTGACTTTTGCCGAAAAAACCGCAGGCGGGATGTCCAGGACCCTGATCGTCGGGGTGTGGATGCTCACACTCGTGCTGGTCCCGTTGTGTCGTTTTGGTTCGAAGATACTGCTTGCACGTCTAGGCCTCTGGCAAAAGAGAGTGCTGATCGTCGGCTCCGGAGAACCTGCCTTGAGAGTGTGCCGTAGCATGGGCGCGGATCCGGTACTCGGCTACCAAGCCGTAGGTTTTGTGGATGCCGCGCCAAGCGAAAGTGGTTCGCAGTTGGACGGGATAGCTTTGTTCGGGCCTTTCGAAGAACTGCCGCGCATTATCTCCGAAACGGCGGTGCGTGACGTGGTTATTGCCATGCCCGATGCCGGACGCGAGCGGATCGCCGAGTTGGTTTCACTGTGCGAGGGACATGTCGAGAACGTGCGCCTGATGCCCGACACGCTCGGACTTGCCTCGCTGGGGGTGGATACCGAGCATGTTGGCGGGCATTTGCTGCTGCGGATGCGCTGGAACTTGGCCAAGCCCTGGAATACGGCAGCCAAACGCAGCTTCGATCTATTGATGTCCTCGCTGGGCCTGCTTGCACTTTCTCCGCTGTTGCTGCTGCTGGCGATTGCGGTATTTCTCGATAGCGGCCTGCCGGTGTTTTTCGTGCAACAGCGTGTGGGGCGCGGAGGCCGTATTTTCCCTTGTTACAAGTTTCGCAGCATGTTCGTAGACGGGGAACAGCGATTGGCAGCGCTGTTTGCGCAGGATCCGAGCGCGCGCGAAGAGTGGGAGAGATTCGCGAAACTGAAACGGCGAGACCCGCGTGTTACCAGAGTAGGCCGCTTGATGAGGCGTTTCAGTCTGGATGACCTCCCCCAGCTACTCAACGTGTTTCTTGGTCACATGAGCTTGGTCGGTCCTCGTCCTTACCTGCCGGCCGAACTCGAGGGCAACGAAGCGGTTTTCCAGACCATACTCAAGACTTGGCCGGGTATCACCGGATTGTGGCAGGTGAGCGGCCGCAATCGCCTCACCATGAGGCAGCGGCAGCAGCTCGACGAGTACTACGTGAGAAACTGGTCGATCTGGAGCGATGTCGTCATACTGCTGCAGACCGTCGGGGTGGTGCTCCGCGGCGATGGTGCCTACTGAGTGGCGGCCGGGTTTATCGATGACTCGCAACATTGAGGCTGTGCCATATCTTCCGCGGTTGTCCGCTGCGAGCAGTGGCAGTGAGGCCTGCGTTCTCAGGATCGTTTGATGGATACTCGG
>JAJRWY010000013.1 GCA_024276575.1 Candidatus Binatota bacterium | reverse complement strand
GCCCGTGAGATCGGCCCAAGCGCAGCGATGAGGCCCGCAGGCGTACTAACAGTACGTCGAGGGCCGAAAAGCGAGCACGGGCCGAGATTGCGGGCGATTGAGGCTTGTAGCAGAGGTTTCATGAATAATGCGGGCTAGAGAAAGAACTGAAGAAAGGTAGCGAAGGCATTCGCAGCTCAGCCGCCGTGCCGGTGTTCAGGACCAGTAGCAGCCGAGGGGATCGCGCGAGATCTCCTCGAGACATTCGGCAAGCGATCCTACGAAGCGTTCCCCGCGTTCGTCGAAGTAGGCTGTCCAACGACCGTTGCCCTTCTTCCAGAAAAGTTGGTACTCACCCTGTTCGGGCCGTAGCTGCGCAATGCGACGGTCGACTACGTCGCAATCGCAGGCATCGCGCACCCGATGAATGACAGTGATCAATCCGGTGCCGCTGCTTCGCGACAACAACACGCCGCGAGAACCGATGCGCCACCCGAGCAAACGCCGGACGAGGAAAGGAACGAAGCCATAGACCGTAGCCTTGCGCTGAGTTTTCCTCGACGTCGAAGTACGTGGCATGGAAAACGGTATACAGAGAGGAGTGGTGTGGGGCAAACCTCGGTGGGGTATTTCGCAAAACATTGTCGCCGAGAAAACCGCTTCGGCCGTTTGACGCTGCGCGACAGACATGATGGACGAGTGCCGTCTTTCCGCGCAGACGAAGCGTAGGAGAGCTGCTCATAGCCTTGGCCACAGCGCCTGAGTGTCCGCACAAGCGGGCGGAGCAACAAGCGAGGTTAGTCGCAATGAAGAAGAAGAGAGTAGGCATCGTCGGGGCGACAGGAATCGCCGGGCAACAGTTCATAGCGGCCTTGGACCGGCACCCCTGGTTACGGGTTACCCGCCTGGCAGCATCGGAGCGCTCTGCTGGGAAAGCGTACGGTGACGCACTGCGCGATGATTCGAGTGGACAACTGCGCTGGTGGGCCTCCCCGGACGTCCCGCAGTGGTGCGCCGGCATGAACGTGGAAAATGCCTCGGAACTCGAACTCGGTGATCTCGACTTAGTGTTCTCCGCAGTCGAGTCAGGGCCGGCGCGTGAGCTGGAACCGCTTTATGCGCGCGAGCTGCCGGTGTTGAGCACGGCCTCGGCCTTTCGTTACGAGGACGATGTGCCCCTGCTTCTTCCCGGCGTCAACATGGAACATGCAAAGCTGGTCAAGAAGCAACAGAAGTTGCGCGGGTGGAAGGGTTTCATCTTGCCGCAACCCAACTGCACGGTTACCGGTTTGGCCGTCACCCTGGCCCCCCTGCATGCCCGCTTCGGCCTCAAGCGGGTGTCGATGGTCTCGATGCAAGGCATTTCGGGTGCCGGACGCTCTCCCGGCGTGGCTGCGCTCGATGCGATCGACAACATCGTGCCTTACATCCCCAGCGAAGAAGAGAAAGTCGCGGTCGAAGCACGCAAGCTGCTCGGCAAGTTGACGGCACGAGGCATTGAAGACGCCGCGATCAAGGTTTCGGCTACTTGCACTCGTGCACCGGTGCTCGAGGGACATACCGAAGCGGTCTCCGTAGAGTTGGCGAGCAAAGCCGAACCCCGGCAAGCCGCCACCGCCTTTCGGGCGGCCGGAAGGAAGATGTCGGCCCTGGGCTTGCCGTCCATGCCCGAGCAGCTCATCCGCGTACACGACGATCCTTTCCGGCCCCAGCCGCGGTTGGACAGAGACGCCGGGGACGGCATGACCACCTCGGTCGGGCGCATCCGCAAAGAGCCTTTGTTCCAACACGGCCTCCGCTATTTGCTGGTGTCGCACAACACCAAGATGGGAGCCGCGAAAGGCTCTATACTGGTTGCCGAGTACCTGATAGCAAAGGGTTTCTTGTAAAAAGCGCCGCCTTGCAGAAAGCGCCGCCCCTTCTTCGGTCACCGCGCCTAGGCTAACATGGGCGCGGTAACCGCGTAGGTCCGCCAGGCTGCGAAGCTGCGCACCTGGGCGAAAGAGCCACCCATGAGAAGTCCGGCAAAAATCCTCACCGATTGGATGATACGCACCCTGGTCAAGGACTCGCGCAACTATACCCAGCGTTTCCCCAACGACATCGAGCGCTTGAAAAAGCTGATCCGGCCCGGCGACGTCATCTTGGTGGAAGGATCACAGCGAATAAGCGAGATCATCAAGTATCTTACTCAAAGCTCGTGGTCCCATGCGGCGCTGTTCGTCGGCGACAGGATGTTGCGCGGTTCGGCCGAAGACAGCGAAACCCTGCGCAATCTCTACGGCGATGAAGCCTCGGCCATGTTGGTGGAGGCCAACGTGGAAACCGGGGTCTGCGCAGTGCCCTTGTCCAAATACACTCCCTACAACATCCGCATTTGCCGTCCCATCAAGTTACGCCCCGAAGATCTCCGCATCGTGATCGAGGAAGTGGTGGGACAGATCGGAGTGGCTTACAGTGTCCGGCAAACGCTGGGACTGGCCCGCTATTTTTTCCCGGTTACGCTGATTCCCAAACGCTTCCGCCGCCAAGCTCTGGAGCATTCCGGAGATTTCTCGCGCGAGGTAATCTGCTCCTCGCAGATAGCCATGGCCTTCCAGAAAGTACGCTATCCCATACTTCCGCGTATCGTCGCCGAAAAATCCGAGCTGCCGCCACGGCGCGGACTGCGGCGCATATTGCCGCGACGCTTGACCGCTTCACCAAACCTGTTCGAAACTGGCATCTTCGCGCCCTGTGACCCCATGCTGTTGACGCCCCGCGATTTCGACCTGTCCCCGTATTTCCAGATCATCAAAGGCCACTGCACCGCAGCGGATTCCTTCGACTACAAGACTATCACCTGGTCTGAGCAGCCTGGAGAAGATAACGGCGGCAAGCTCGGCGAGCAGGGTGACGGCGGAGACGAAGCCGCAGCCTGACCTCTCGCGAAATCACTGCAAGTTCGATAGTAAGCAACATTCGACACCCTGTCTGCTGCACATAGAACCGGCGGCTGCGGTAGTTGGATCGAGCCGTTTTGTGGACCACCAAATTTCAGATGAAAACCGTGAGACCGAGGCAATGGCCGAGGTGGAGCCGGGCGGCCGCTTCTCGGCAACCGCACGCGTGGGTGCCTGGGGCGCTCTGGCAGCACTACTGGCAGCACTTAGCCTGGCCTATGCAGCTGCTATCGTCGATATTCCCTTCTTCACCAAGGGCGAGCCTCGCGAAGCCTTGGTGGTGCAATCGATTCACGATGACGGGCGCTGGGTACTGCCCTTGCGCAACGGTAACGAGATACCTTCCAAGCCGCCACTGTTTCACTGGCTTGGAGCACTCACCGCGACTGCCTGGGGAAGTGTCAGCGAAACAGCCGTTCGCCTGCCCTCGTCGGCAGCCGCTTTGTTGATAGTTGCGCTTACCGCAATATACGGATTCTCCGCATACGGGCCGCTGGGGGGCATTCTGGCTGCGGTGATCTTGGCGACCTCGCAACAATGGCTGGTGTCGGCAACCACCGCGCGGGTGGACATGGTACTTGCCGCCGCCATCAGCATTGCCTTGCTCGCTTTCGCGCGGGATTGCCTCCGGGGCCCTCCGCGCCTTTCGCTGGTCTTTTACGGAGCCTGCGCCGCAGCAGTGCTGGCCAAGGGGCCGGTGGGTTTGGTGCTGCCCTTGGCCGTGGCGGGTTCTTACTTATTGGCCAGAGGAGAAGCGCGGGCTCTGCTACGCAGCAATTTTCGCGCTGTGGCGATCTTACTGTCACTGCCCCTGCTGTGGTACGCACTGGCCTACGCCCAAGGCGGCCAGGCCTTCTTCGACAAGCTGATCTTGAAAGAGAACGTCTTCCGCGTACTCAACCCGCAGGCTGTCGACGCCGGCCACGTTCGCCCTTTCTACGCTTACCTACCGCTATTGCTCGGTGGCTTCGCTCCCTGGAGCTTCTTTGTCCCTGCGGTCTTGATCGATCTGGCCAGACGGCGTGGAAGACTTGATCGCGACAGGGTTCTGCTGCCCTTGTTGTGGTTCGGCGTAACTTTCGTGCTGTTCTCGGTGGCGGGATCCAAGAGGTCGGTATACCTGATCCCCGCCTACCCGGCCCTGGCACTTCTTTGCGGACAATGGTGGGCGAGAATCATCGACGGATCGAGTGAGCCCGGACCTTCGTTCTCCTCCGTCATCAAGTGGGCGTCGTGGCTCCTTGCCGCCGTCATGCTCGTGGCCTTTGCTCTGTTGGCTCTGGAAGCAAGCGGATTGTCCGCCATCGAGGTGTTGGCGCCGCTAATGAGCCCGGGCGACCAAGCCAACCTCAGCGTGGTGGCTAAAGCCGCGCACCAAAACAGCGCGGCCATATTCGTTGCACTAATCGTAGCGACGACGGCAACCGGAGGGCTGGCGCTGGCGGCGGCCCGGGCACGCTGGGCCGCACTAGCCTCGTGCATAGCCACGGTCGTCGCCACCCTGAGCATACTGAGCGCTACGGTATTTCTACCGCAGTTGGCGAGAGCTCAAAGCCTCAAAGGATTCATGTCCGAGATCACTGCGCAAGTACCTGCCCACGCGGCACTGTCTTTTTTCCGTGGCTTCGACTATGGAGCAGTGTTCTATCATGGGCGCCCGATTGCGAGATTGGACTCCCTGGACAGTCTGCACAATCTCGAAGATTCGTGGATTCTGGTCTGGGAACCCGCCTTCGAAACGCTCCGTGAGCAAGCTGCAGGATTGACCGGCGACGGCCGGCAAACCTATCACGCCCTGGTGGCGAACCGCCATGACTACGGCGGAAACCCGAGGAAGGACGCTCTGCTCTTGGTAAGACTGCAGAGCGGCGCAAGCGATGCCCAACCGCCGAGAGACTGACAAGCAATCGCGCGCACATCTCCGCTCACTCATGGAGAGCGGAGACGATGCATCTTTGCGCCGGGCCGCCGCCGAGCTTCACCCTGCCGACATCGCAGAAATCCTCGATTCGCTCGAAACCGTCGACGACAAACTGCGCCTTTACCGGCTGCTTCCCGCAGATACGGCATCCGACACCCTGCGCAACGCGCAGGAGCATACTCGCCAGGAACTACTCGAGCACATCCCCGACGTTGATGTCGCCGAGGTCATAGAACGTCTCGACACCGACGACGCCGCCGATATTCTCGCCGACCTACCCGAGCAACGGCAGCGTCTGCTCCTCGACCGCAGTAGCCCGGAAACGCGCCGGGAGGTCGGCGACCTGCTGAGCTACCGCGAAGACAGCGCCGGCGGCATCATGAAAACGGAGGTCGCGTCGGCACGGGCCACCGCGACCGTCGGCGAAGCAACCGAATACATCCGCAGCCGCAGCGAAGACTTCCACGACGTCCACAACATATTCGTCACCGACGACAAACAGCGCTTACTCGGCTTGGTGCCCCTGCGACGGCTGCTTTTGGACGACGACTCCATCCCTTTGCGCGCTATCATGGAAACCGATCTGATCTCGGTGGACGCCGAGGTCGACCAGGAAGAAGTGGCCCACATTTTCGAGCGTTACGACCTGCTTTCGCTGCCGGTCGTCGACGCTCTCAACCGCTTGGTCGGGCGAATCACCGTCGACGACATCGTCGACGTCATCGAGGAAGAGGCCACGGAAGACATGCTCAAGCTGGCGGGCATCGGCGACGAACCACTCGCACCGACCAGCCCCTTGCAGCAGATCCGTTCACGATTTCCTTGGCTGGGGCTCAATTTACTGACGGCGACCGTCAGCGCGGCAACAGTCGCACTATTTGAAGAAACCATCGCCAAAATCGCAGTTGCCGCGGGCCTGATGACGATCGTGGCCAGCCAGGGAGGAAACGCGGGAGTCCAAACCATGACCCTGGTGGTGCGCGGGCTCGCTCTCGGCGAAGTCCACCCTTCGCAACTCTGGCGACTATTGGGACGTGAGCTACTTACCGCCTTGGGCAATGGCCTGCTGCTCGGCTGCGGAGCCGGCATCATCGTATACGTGTGGAGGCACGATTGGGTCTTGAGTGCGGTCATCGCAGTGGCAATGGTAATCAATCTACTGATCGCTGCCTTGGTGGGATCCTTGGCCCCGCTAGGCCTGAAAATGCTCAAAGTCGATCCCGCCGTATCCTCGGCGGTACTGGTGACTACCGCCACCGACATGCTGGGCTTCTTCGTCTTCCTGAGCCTACTGAGCCTAGCCACCCGCTAGTCTGAAGTTCCCCGGCACAAAAAGCGAAATTCCCTATAAAGTCGACGAGATAAAGGCGATCGAGGGTGCACGGTCCTGTCTACAATCCAATCGTCTCGATCAACTCGTAAGCCCGGCGCTGCTTGGCATCGGGCGCGGTCTGTATGTCGAAGGTCGCCTCGTGTTCCTCGGCGCCGGCGCGACGGCAGCGGTTGCGCACGATTCCACTGGCGTAACGGGGTCAGCTGGCGTAACGGGGTCAGGTCCCGATATCTCGACTATCCCGCTGCCTGCGTCTCGAACTTCAGGCTAGAGATCGAAATCCGGGGTCGCGGGAGTGGCGGTTTCGAAAGAGTGGGGGTGGCGGCCGGGATAGAAATTGTCGCCCACCGCGCGGTAAGAACACAGATCGATGCCGTGCTCTTCGAACGCCGAGCGAACCACCGCGCTCGTCACCACTGCAGCCTCGCCGATACCATCGTAGCGTGGGAGCAGGGATCCGGGATGGCACACGAACTCGGTAATACCGTCTCCAATCGAGGCCAACCGTTCGATCAAAGCATACTCGGTGGCCGGGCGTTCCACACACAGAGCCTCTACGCGGTCCACACCCGGGAAAGCACGGCTACGCAAACGCCCCCACCCGGCCATACGGCGCAGCGTAAAGACTTCTACACGTCGCTGCCACGGCGGCAGCATTCGCCGGCCTTCCAAGGCGATGAGCTTTCCGCAGGGCTTGCGCAGAGCGGGAATCGGGTACTCCTCCGCCAGTTCCTTGATTATGGAGAGAACGCTGGGATGCAAATGCAGGTGATGGTGGCCCGAAATGTGGGTCATGGCCAACCCCGTGGCAAGGAACTTCTCGAGCTGAGCACGAATCTAGGCCTTGAGTTCGTTCCTCAGGCCCCCGCGCCGCCGGTATAACCATGCGGCCTCCAGCGGCCTCTCTACGAAACGTCCGGCACTATTGACCAGATTGGAAATATGACGGCGCGGCAAGGTCGCCTGTCCCTCACACAACACCAAGTGCAGGCCAACGCCGAGCCCCGGCCTCAACGAAGCTGAAACCACCGCCGACGCAGACGCCGTAGAGGTCACCCGCAGGCCGGCGCTGCTAACCACGCCATTATCATAGCCCTCGAGCACGGCATCGTTGACTTCCGGCAGTAGGCCGAAATCGTCGGCGGTAATTATAACGGCTCGTTTCTTCACGAAATCTTGCGCCTTCACGCTTGTGCCTTCACAGGCAGGGATACCGTGCGCTTCTTCGATCAGGCGCGCGTGTTGCGATATCAGCCGTAAAGCTCACGGGCAAGCAAGCGCTTTTGGTAGAAAGTTTGTAAATCGGAGCGCCGGAGCATACCCACGACTTTCTTGTCGTTCTCGTCATACACAACGGGAATCTCCTCTCAGTCCTGCCCGGCTACGCAACGCATCGCCTCGAACAGCGTATCCGACGGCCGCACCGTGGGAACCTCGGACTCCAGCAACTCCGAAACCAACACATAGGGCCAGGATTCACGCTCGGTGAGCAGCGTTCGCAGCCGCCTGACACTCACCACCCCCGTTAATTCATCATCGGCATTCACCACCGGGAAGTAGTCATAGTGGCTATTGGTTACATAAGTAACGAAATCCGTAAGCGACATGGTTTCCGGTATGGGCTGGAACTCCTTGCTATAGAGCCCGCGTACGTAGAGTTTTTTGAGAAGCTCGGCCTCACTCTCAGTATGAAGGTGCAGGCCCCGGCGGCTGAGTTCGTAATGGTCAATGCTGTCGGGGAAGATATGGCGTGCCACGATAACCGACACCATGCCGGTTATCATCATCGGGACCATTATGTCGGGGTCGCGGGTAAGTTCGAAAACCAGGAATATGGCGGTAAGCGGAGCATGAGTCGCCGCCGAAAGAAAGGCGCCCATGCCGATCAACGCGAAACTGCCCGGATGAGCGATGGTCCCCGGCGCCACGAGATTGATCAAAGTCGCGAAGCCGCCGCCGAAGACCACCCCAATAAACATTGAAGGCGCGAACACGCCGCCGGAACCACCGGTTCCGAGAGTCACGCCGGTCATTACTATTTTCACGGCCGCCAAAGAAAGCAGCAACGAAGCGCTGAGATGGCCTTTGAAGGCTTCGTTCATGGCCTCGTAGCCGTTCGCGGCGATCTGCGGAAAAAATATCAGCGCAATGCCGACAATCAGTCCGCCGGCCAGCGGCTGCAACTTCGCGGGAATCACCGAGTTATCGAAGTAGTCTTTGATCGCATAGAACGATCGTGTGAACGCCACTGCCAGAACACCGCAAGCCAGCCCCATGATCAGGTAGAAGATCAACTCGTGATTGAGCGGGTACTCGAAGTGTGGCGCGTACAATATGCGATGCTCGCCGAGCACCAGGTTGGAAACGACCATGGCGCTCCCCGATGCAAGCACCAGTAGCGACAAGGACTGTAACTTCGATTCGCCAAGCAGGATGATTTCCTCGGCGAACATCACGCCGGCAATGGGGCTTCCAAATGTAGCCGCGATGGCCGACGCCGAGCCACAAGCGATGAGCAAACGCAGTTGCTCGGCGGTCGGCCGCAAAACCCGGGCGATGGTCGAGCCGATAGAACCGCCGATCTGGGCTATCGGACCCTCGATCCCGCAACTCATACCGGATCCCAACGTTATCGCAGCAGACAGGGTTTTTAGAGTTATCCAGCGGCGTTTTATGAAACCGCCCTCGACGTTGACTATTTCGAGGAAGCGCGGAAGCCCGTAGCCCTTGATCTCTCCCGGAAAAGAGTGGTCGAGCATCACGATCAGGCCCATGCCGAACATCGGTATGAGCGGAATCAACCACCAGTTCGCCGGTATCGCGTCAAACCCGGAAGAAAACACATCATCGCTGACGTGCTGTGCTCCGACCCCCAACAGCCCGACCAGATCACCCCAAAAGAAATCGTTGGCGCCGTCGATGGTAAAGTGAAACAAGATGTTGGCAAGCGCGGTAACGCTACCGGTAAGCACGGCAGCCAGGAGAAAGCGGCCGTTGGTTTCCGATTGAGTACGGCGAAGACGAGCCTAGCGCCACTTGGTGAACGATGCGATCACGCTTTGGCGTAAGGAAACCCCCGCCTCATCCCCCGATCGCGCACCTTCCTTGGACTCCGCCACACACAGTTTATGGCCTAGCCCGGTCATGTATTCAACGCGAGATCAGTAAAAATCCTTTTAGGAAGGCACTTTAGCGCGTACCCGTACGAGATTCCCACGGCTTCTACCCAAGAATCTGCGCGGCAGAAAGCCCCGGCGCGCCAATTCGCGGTTGCGGCACGCTGGCGGCATTACACTTCCTCGGAATATTCCCGATATTCCGTAGTCAGCGCGCCGGTGTTTCCGCCGCGCAGATTCCTAGCCCGCATTATTCATGAAACCTCTGCTACAAGCCTCAATCGCCCGCAATCTCGGCCCGTGCTCGCTTTTCGGCCCTCGACGTACTGTTAGTACGCCTGCGGGCCTCATCGCTGCGCTTGGGCCGATCTCACGGGCGCT
>JAJRWY010000150.1 GCA_024276575.1 Candidatus Binatota bacterium | reverse complement strand
CTCTCGCCTTCATGGGCGGCCCCGTGCAACCGGATACCGGATGGATACTACATGAGCACCTGCCCGAACTTGACGGGCTCCCGGGAACTCGCGAAATAGTGCCCGGTTTGTTCCTGTCCTCGGCGCCCTCGAGCCTGCGCGCCATCGCGGCTTCGCCTCCCGAGCGGATGCGCTTCATACTGGGTTATTCGGGTTGGGGTCCCGAGCAGCTTCAAAGCGAGTTGGTGGAGTCGGCCTGGATCAACAGCGACGTGGAGTCGGGTTTTATTTTCGACACTCCGGCCGACCTGCTCTGGGAAGCATCGCTCAGACGTCTCGGCATCCCCCTGGAATCTCTTGCCCCCGCCGAGGGAATTCACTGAACAAAGCGCTGGCGCCCAGACGCCGAGGCCTCGTTTCGAGCCCGGTGGCGGCCGAATACGCCTCATGGGCCGACGGTCTCATCGATCAGGGGATGATTAGTAGGGATTCGATGGCTGATGTCGTTTGACGGCAAAGCGGTGCTGCTTCTCGGTGCTACCGGCTACACCGGGCGCTTGGTGGTGCAGTCTCTTGACCGGCTGAAACAAGCCTATGTGTTGTCGGGACGCGACCCGAAGAAGCTCGAAGAGCCGGCTGCGAGACTCGGCAACCTCGTAGATATACGCATCGCCGACCTGTCACGCCCTGAAGACCTCCGCGGTCTTTTCGCCGGAGTCGCGGTGCTAATCAATACCGCAGGACCCTTCGGCGGCCCTTTCGCCGAGCGCAACGCTGCGGTGGTCGAAGCGGCCATCGCCCAGGGGGTGCACTATATCGACGTCAGCGCGGAGCAGGCGTTCGCGCGCAGCATCTACGAGCGCTTCCACCGGCCGGCCATCAAAGCCGGCGTCACGGTTATGACCGGCCAAGGCCTGGAGTACGCTTTCAGCTACTGCGCCGCGGCCATCCTCAATCAACGCTGCGGGCCGCTCGCCGGTGTCAACTGCCACTACATGGCAAGCGATTGCCACGCGACCCGCGGGACCTTGCTCAGCGCTTTGACGGTAGCCGGCCAGGAATTCGTGGAATACAGCGGCGGCCGCCTGCAAAGCCAACGCCGGCGAGCCACTCCTGAGAAACTGCGCTTTCCGGGAGAAAAACAGACATTTTATGCACTACCTTTCCCGGGTGCCGAAGCGGTAATGCTGCCCGTCGATTTTCCGCAACTACAGCATGTGCACTGCTACGGACTGCTGCCGAAAACAGCGGCCTACACCGCGGCACCGCTGTCGCTTTTGCACCAAGGGCTGCGGCCCCTGTTCGGCACTGCGGCCGTGCAGAGACTGGGCCAGGGCTGGATACGCCGCCGCCGCGACCCGGACGGCAAGCAACGCAGCCGCTCGCGCTGGAGCGTGTTCGTCGAGGGGCTCGGAGCCTCGGGAGTACATGTGTGCAAAATTAGCGGCCGCGACCCTTACGCTAGCAGCGCTGACGCCGCCGCCCTGGCAGCAGTCAAACTCGCGGCAGGCGAGGGACGCGGCTCGGGTGTAATGACTACCGGTAGAGCCTTCGATGCGATGGAGTTCCTGGACGCGCTCAAGACGCGTGGCGTCAAGTGGGAGTTGCGCTGAGCGGCATCAGGCGGGAGTAGCCAGGGTGGACGGCTTTCCCGCGGCACCGGTAGCCGTCAAACTGGCCGATGTCAGGACCTAGGAACCTGCGCGGCAGAAACTCCGGCGCGCAGACTCTTAGATTCAAAACTTACTACGACCGGAGGAGATTTGGGTGCGATAGTGCCGGTCGAACGACGGAGGTGAGCATGAAGAGCGTAATTATGGCCGGAAAAGCCGGCGCATTGATTGCATGGCTGTGGTCGGCTTGGTGCCTGGCGTCACCCGGCGTATGGCCCTGGCAGGGTTTGGGGATCATGGTGTTCTGGGCCTTGCTGCTGTCGCACGCAATAGAGACGGTTTACTTCTATCCCTTGGCACGCAAATCCCCGCGCCCGGCCTACCTGGAGTGCGCCATGTTCATGCTGTTCGGCTTTTTTCACTTCCTGCAACTCAAGGAAGAAGGACTCGTCGAGTAGCGTGCAAAGCGGTCGTTGTGTGACACGGCGTAGCGGTTGTGGCCAGCGGTCAAGCAGCTTCGCTTAATCGAGCCGGGAAGCAGCCGTCATTATGCGCTCGTGAGGACCATCGATGCCGAAACGCTTGGCTCACCCAAGCCGCGACGAGGTCGTTTTGCAGGCAAGCACAACGGGTGTGGCGACAGTTAGCCTCGGGAATCGCCAAGAAACGAAGAGCAGCTCCCAAGCTCAGCCGGTCAATGCGGAGTGCACTGCGAGAGCCGCGCGTAAACTCGCGACGTCGTGGGTACGTATGAAATCGGCACCGTGAGTAGCCGCGTATAACTCCGCCGCCAGCGTCGCCGCCCCACGATCTGCCGCCTTACGCTTGCTCAAAGCGCCCAGAAACGATTTACGCGAAACGGAAACCATGAGCGGCAAAGCGTAACGCTCTTTCAATTGCGCTAAGCGGCGCAGCACGCAGACCGACGATTCGACGCGCGATCCCAGGAAAAAGCCCATGCCGGGATCCAGTATCATGCGCTCGCGGGCGACTCCGGCGCCTTCCAGGGCGGCAAGCCTCGTATCGAAGAACTCTCGTATGGATTTCCAGACCTGCTCGGGACCGGCGTCTTCACGCAGGGCCTTGCCGCCTCCGCTCAGCGAATGCATGACGATAAGGCGGCATCGTGCAGCGGCAAGCCGGGGGTAGATCTCCGGGTAGGCGAAGCCGCGGATGTCGTTCAGGTAGGACACGCCCTTGGATATCGCGAAGAGTTGAGTTTGCGGACGCCAGGAATCTACGGAAATTTCGATGCCGGGCGGCAATCCTCCCTCGAGTAAGGGCCGGAGGCGGCGTATTTCTTCTTCGGCCGAGACCTCGCAGGAATCCGGATGGCTGGAGGCCGGACCGATGTCGATAAGGTCGGCGCCGTCTTCAAGGAGTTCCCCGGCGCGAGCCAGGGCCGCACCGCTGTCGAGATAGAGTCCGCCGTCGGAGAAAGAGTCCTCGGTAATATTGAGGATGCCGGCGATTCTCACGCAGTCACAGTTCGTCACGAAAGCACCCGGTCCACGACTGTTTCTTCATAGCAGTATTTCATAGAAGTATTTCATAGCAGTAGTTCATAGCAGGCCTTTGGCGCCCGCCCGAAACCGGCGATGCCTTCCGTTGGCGGCCGGGCTTGTGGGACATCCGTTGCTCATGGCGGTCGGGCTTGTGGGACATCCGTTGCTCATGGCGGCCAAGCTTTCGAAAAAATCCGCCACTCATGCTTTGCGCTTGTCGAATGCCACCGCGGCGGTGCCGGAGACCACCAGGAGAGCCCCGGCAACGGCGCGGGCCCCGGGAATCTCGCCGAAAAACAACGCGCCCCAGCAGGCGGCAAAGACGATATGCAGATACGACAAGGCGGTCGCGCGTGAAGCCGTTTCCAGTTGAATGCCGCGCGTAAGCCATACTTGCCCGGCCTGCGTAGCCAAGCCTACGCCCGACAAAACCAGCCACTCCCATCCCTGCGGCATCACTGCATCGTTCCACATCGTCGGCACGGTCGCGGGAACCGTTACCAAGGGAAAGTAAAAGACTATGACCAAGGGATGCTCATCGGCGCTCAGGCGCTTTACCAACACGTAGGCCCCGGCACTGAGCATGGCGCCAAGCACTGCCACGCCTACTGCAAAAGGATCTAGACTCGAAGCGCCGGCGCCGAAAAGAAAGGCCGGTCCGCTAATCAGTACGACTCCGGCCATCGACACGAGACCACCGATCAGTAGCCGCGGCCCTATTCGCTCGCCCAAGAGAAGAACCGCAAGCGCGGCGGTAAAGCCCGGGTGCAAGTACTGAATCACCGCAGCCTCGGCCAAAGGTAAGTGAGTTACCGAATAGTAGACGGCGCTCAAAGCTGCGAACCCGAGCAAGCCGCGTCCAAACAGCAGCTTGCGCTGCTTGCCCCACAGCGGCTGGCCCGCATGTTTCAGCAAAGCATAGCTCAAGACCAGGCTGACCACGGCGCGTGCGAAAACGATCTCCTGGCTCGGCAAGCGCGCACCGGCGACCTTGACCAGCAAAGTCATGATACTGAACGCGAAGGCACTGCCCACCATGTAGGCCGCCCCGCTAGGACGCATGCGAGTAGGGCTGCCGCTCAAGGCCGCGGTCTCAGGCAAGCACCGGTATCCCGTGGCCGGTGTCGTCGGTCAGTATCTCGAAAGCCGCTCTATCAGTGGTCTCCAAGACGGTCTCCGGGCAGCCCTTGCGTTCCACGGTCAAGCGGCAAGAAGCCAGCTTGCTGTTCAGGCAAGTCTTGGTTCCCCCTGGGGGGTTGTAGTAGCAAAGCCCCACGAAAGCCGAAGACGGAGCTTCAATCTTTATCCGTACACGCGTGTCCGCTGACGACGAATCGAGCAACCAGTGAAAATAACGATAGCGGCCATAAGCGCGAAGCGCCTGCCCGATGCTATTGAGCCGAATTTCCTCGCCCCCCACGCGCAATACCACCAAGCTCATCCACGGCGTGAATACCGGGCCGATTCTTACCCGCGAAGTTGCGCACTCGAGAAAAGCCTCGGGGTCGTTGTCGAAACCCGCGACTTGCCCCCATGCATAGCAATCGGTGTGGCGACTGCCCCAGTTGTGGTTCTGGCTTCCGGCCCAAGCCTGAACCGCAATCTCCTCATCATCGACTTTCAACGTACCGTTGAATATCGCATTGGGAAGGCCGACGACGGCTTTGGCTTTAGGGAACCCGCGCTCGTACATACTGCGTGGCAGCATCAGTAAAGGCGCTTCGCCGCCGTGGTAGCTCAGATCCCACGAGATCGCGTGCTGCTGCCCCTGTGCGGCGCCCCGCAAAGCACCGTCGCTCAAGCGCGAGGAAGCAATCGTCGCATCCAAAGCGGTGTTCGAAAACGAGCAGTCCGCAAGCGGCACCTCGGTTTTGGCGGCACTCACCTTAGCGTTTTCACCGTCGAAGTATACGGCCCAAAGCTCACCGATAGCTGCCTCCGGCTTGCCACGCGGACTGAAGATGGTGTAGCGAATCCAAAACCCAGGGGCCGGCCGGGATGGTTGGCGCGCATGAAATAGCTTTCGTAATGCCCGGCCGTGGTTCCAGGACGGTAACGACAGGAATTCCAAGCCTGCCTGCTGCTTTCGTGTTTATCCATACTCCCTTGCACTCGACGCAAGCGCCGGCAACGCGGCCCGCGGTGGCAACGTGTCACTCATACTCTTACCCATGCCCTCTCCCCACACTTCATGAAGGCATTCACCCGGCCCTCGTAGCATCTGCCGTTTGGCCCGGCACTCGCCCCGACGCTGACAGAAGCAGCCGCTCACCTAGACCGTATGGAGCAATGAGGCGACCGGCTCCGTTTCGCGATATTGGGGATATTCACCCCCCCCCCGGCCGTAAAGCCGGAATGTCCGCGGGTTGCCCCAAGGGGACCGTATTATTCATGAAACCTCTGCTACGAGCCGGCAGCGACCGTCGGCCTCCGCTAATCCGGGGGAAGTTCCAGGTTCAAAGCCGTAGGGCTGCGAGGATCCACGACCTCGAGCAACTCGAAAACGTTGCCGTCGGGATCGCGACCGTAGGTGGCTATAGTCATACCGAGATTCTGCGGCTCGCAATGAAATACCACCCCCGCATCCTTCAAGCGCCGATACTCGGACTCCACATCAACGACATCGAGACAGATGTGAGTAATTCCGTGGTCGCACACCGGACGCCCGGCCTCGGCGGGCCGCGGTTCGGGACTGGCGAACTCGAACAACTCTATCATCGCATTGCCGGCGCGAAGCATTACCACTCGCGCCGAACTGTCCTCGAGCCCGGTGATTGCATCTGCAGTCGAAAATCCCGAAGGCCAGGTGAAATCCGAAACCACGACTAGGCCCAACAAGTCCCGGTAAAAAGCCAGCGCCCTTTCCATGTCGGGAGTTGAAACCGCCGTATGGTGTATTCCTCTAATCATCTCGCTCTCCTCATGATCGTCAGCCTAGACGGCATCGCGAGCCGACAAAACCTCCGTAGGAGCACCTCCGTAGGAAGCCCCGTAGCGATTCTCGGCCGCCCGCCAGGGCCCACCAGGACTCTGTGCGGCAGAGAAAGTCCGGCCTTGCGATTGGCCTTGCGATTCTTCGCTATATAGCGGCGGCAAAGCGCGAAAACGACGGGATATCCGCAATATTCCCTGGAGACGCAACGAGGACGGCATGCCGTAGCGGCCAATGGCCGCGCCGAAATGGCCGCGCCGGAGTTTCGGCCGTGCAGGCTAGGCCAATAGTTCACGTGCGATCAGCGCCACACCCGACAGAGCCGACACCGCTAGCACCACGGTGCGGGTACGGCCGCCGTCCAAGTATTCCGCGGCTTTGCCCGACAGCACGAAACCCAGCACGACTCCCGGCATCATCGCCAGGCCCCATTTTGCTTCGGCGGCCCCAAAACGTCCTACCGCTGCCATTCCGGCTAGTGATATCAACGCGCCAACCACGAAGTAAGCGGCGAGCGTGCCGCGCAGGCGCGCTCCAGGCGAGTGCTGGTACAGTAGCGCCATCGGCGGACCTCCCACCGAAGTAGTCGTACCCATGAACCCCGAGACTATCCCGGCGGCAAACAGTGAATTGCGCGTCGGCCTCAACGCCGGCCCGGCGGCACTCATGACGACCGCAAGAAGAACAAGCACTCCCAGAGCCAGCGCCAAAGAGTCGGCGGTCGATACTTTAAGGACCCAGGCGCCGGCAAGAGTTCCCGGGATCCTGCCGGCCAGACCCCAGCCCAATCCTTCCAGGTCCATATCTTCGCGATCGCGCAACGCCATCAGCACCGTCAACAAGAAACAGGCCATCAACAAGGGGCCGGGAACCAAACGGGGATCGATCAGAGCAAGAATCGGCGCTGCCACCAGAGCGGCTCCAAATCCCGCAGCACCTTGCAGAAAACATCCGGCAGCAAGCACCAGTGCCCCCAGGAACAGAGACAGCGGCGAAAGGTCAGCGGGCATCTGCCGTGACTTCCAACGCGTAGCCAACGAAGCGGGGATTGCGGATCATCGCGGAGACCACAGTCGCCGGCACCGTGAGCATCGGCGCCGATGATGCGGGGCAACGCATATTACGAATTATCGCGAAGACCGGAGTTGCCGGCACCGTGACCATCGTCGCCGATGATGCAGGGCAACGCATATTGCGGATCATCGCGGGGACCGGAGTGCCCGGCGCACTGCTACCCCAAGACGAGCGAAGCGCATGCTGAGCGCCGCCAATATACTTCCTCTCGATCGAAGTACCCTCATCTAACCCGCATTATTCATGAAACCTCGTCGCGAGAGTCGCAAGCGCCCGTGAGATCGGCCCAAGCGCAGCGATGAGGCCCGCAGGCGTACTAACAGTACGTCGAGGGCCGAAAAGTGGTGAGCCGCGAGCCGGCGAGCGGCG
>JAJRWY010000149.1 GCA_024276575.1 Candidatus Binatota bacterium | reverse complement strand
CGGCTGGCTCGAACGTTTGCGCCGACGGGCGGCCTGCCGTCGTTGTCGCTTGTGCTCGCGCTCTGGGCTCGTCTTCATGGCTTGGTCTCCTTCCTGGATCTGCTTGTTCCTTTTCCAGGATACACCGGGACCAAGCCGTTTCTCTATCTCAAAAGTGCGAAACTATAGTCTAGCGGAACGTGATGGTGGATTCTCAGTGACAACTTGCATAGCATTTATTGGAGGAACGTAGACCATGAAAGCGCTCGGTTCAAGACTGCATGTAATCCTAATCGTCGTATGGGGTGGCGTTGTGGCCGTCCAGAGTGTGGGCTTCGCTGAGGAGTATACCTGCGATTTCGGCGACCCGATGTTTGTCGAGCGTCCGACATCGGACCTAGAGGGTCTCGCTCGAGCGAGAATGAGACACCGACGGAAGGTGGCAGCGCTCAAGCAGTGCAAGCTCCGGAAACTCGCGCCGCAGAAGAAGAAGACAGCCTCTGTTGTGGAGGCAAAACACGCGGGGAAACAGAATCCCGCCAAAAGAGAACGGTGATGACGGACACAACAAGGCTGCCGTTGCGTGGTGCGTCGCTGGGGCTCGCGGCTTTCGTCTTCAGTGGCGGCGTCTGCGCCGGACCGCGGTCACATGGCTCGGCCATCGGCCTCCGAGAGCGTACTGCGCGTTTGGTAGCCCTGCGTGTAAAGGCGGCGGAAGCTACGCACGGGTGGGGAGCCGAGTTGTCCCACGCATACTGTGTGGAACTGGAGCGGCTGTCCGAGGATGTGTGGCGGCTTTCGAACTTGCGAGACCCCCGGCCGAGTTTGGAAGCTATTCTCGAGGGCCATTTCCGAGTGCTCGACGCGGCCTCTGTCGTAATGGGCGGGTCCGACGGGGCGCGTATGCAGGGAAAGGTCGCAATGCTGAAGGAGAAACATCGCGAGGCGATTCGTGTCCTGACAGAGGATGCTCCTCTACAGAAGATACGTCTGTTGGCAGACGAGAAGAAAGACGACCGGGTGTTGGGGGCCATTGTGCCCTTCCTGAATCTTTATGACCGACGGGGGCTCGGCGAGAAGGCCCGCATCATTGGAGCGCTCTGTTGTCTTCGGCGAGGGGATTTCCGAATGGCTGCGAATATGCTGTCAAGTTGCGCTGCGCACTATCCTGAAGGCGAACATGCTGATGTCGTTCTCTACCTATTAGGTCGGGTACAGTTGAGGCTTCAGAACTACGAAGGAGCATGTCGGACTCTCCAGAGGTTGGTCAGGGAGTGGCCTGAGAGTGAGTTTGCACACGGAGCAAAGGAAGCCGCGTCCCGAGCGGCCGAGATCGCGTCCCGAAGATGATAATGGTATGGCGATGAGCGAGGAATCCCACATGCCGAATGAAGCTATTGCGGCTAACGTCCGCGCGGTCGAGCCGGACGGTCGGCTAGCGCCCAGCCAGATCGAGGAAGTGCGATCACTGATCCAGACCGAGCTGGCAGGAACAAGGGAAGTGGACGACATCGTTGCGGAGTTGCTGGACATTTGCCACGAGCGGGAGCTGGGCCAGAAGCTCGCGGCGCGCTTCAATCAGAAGCAAGCCGAGATCGAGCGTCTGAAGAGAGAACTGGCAGCGAGCCGATTCTGGATCAGGGAGGCGCTCCTGGATGTGGGTGCAATGAAAGCAGCACTGGCCTCGCTGGGGCACGCGGAGATCTTGAAGCTAGCGGAAGCGCGTCCGGCGATGGTGAAGGAGCAGTTCTTGCGTGATGCGGCCGAGCCCGGCCTAGGAATCGCTCTGTTCGACGGCGCGCGTCAGCCCGTCAGCGCTAAGGACCTTGGCTGCCCAGGCCGTCGGGAGGTGTGCCAGGCCATCTGCTGTCGCTTCCCCGTAGCCTTGACTCGGCGGGAGGTCGAGGACGAGGTCGCGTCGTGGAAGTGGCGGACGCCCTTCCTGCTTCCCCGCGCGGAGGACGGGTGGTGCATCCACTTTGACAGAGATGCGCGCGAGTGTACGATCTACGACAGGCGGCCCTTTGCATGTCGCTGCTACGACTGCCGCGGAGATCGCCGCGTTTGGCTCGATTTCCAGGCCCAGAAGGTGGGGGCGTTGGTGAGTGCGCAAGTGCCCGCGGAAAAAGACGACCAGCCGATCCCAACACCTGACGTTGAGCCGCCGGACTTCTCGGCCATTCCCGAAGTGCCGGACGAGGAAGTTCGGTATCGATTCGACCCGGACGATCCTTCGGCCTCGCCCGAGGAACCCCAAGGAAAGGAGGCCACACCGTGATGGCCTCGGCAGCGCTTACATCCAAGCAGGCCAGCCGCCTGGCTGCGAGCTTGCGCCTAGGCCGCCGGGTGGTAAAACGGTTCTCGCCGTTCTTCCACCTGGACCTGATCCTGACCGAGCGCTGCAACATGCGGTGTGACTACTGCTTCGAGAAGGGCAAGAGGCCCCGGTCCATGACCGAGGAGACGGCCCTCCAGACGGTTGACTTCTTCATGAATCAGGCCCCGCCCAAGTCACGCCTATGCATCTTGTTCTTTGGGGGAGAGCCGCTACTTGAGCTGGACTTGATTGCCAAGGTCGTGGACCGCTCGAATGAGTTGGCGCAGGCAAGGAATCAGTTGGTAAGTTTCGACATGACCACGAATGGCACGCTTCTGACCGGAGACGTCCTGGAATACCTCCGCGCGAAGTCGATCAAGTTCCTGCTGAGCCTAGATGGCGTGGGCGAGGCCAACGACCGACATCGCCTTATGGCTAACGGGGAGTCTCAGTTCGAGTTGGTCGCGGCGAAACTACCCATGATCAAGCGCTACCAGCCTTGGGTGGGGTCTCGTATGACCGTCTGTCCTGACGGAGCGGATCAGGTCCGAGAGAACTGCGAAGCCCTGTTCAAGCTCGGGATCAACCAGTTCATCATAGGACCAGCGGACGGCGCGGCCTGGACGGATGAAAGCCTGAGAGAGTACGAGCGAAGTCTCAAGGAACTTTGCGAATTCTATCTACAGCAACGCAAGAAGCGAGCCCCGTTCAGGATGACCCTCTTCGAGGAGGGGGACCCCGCGGAGGCCCGCGAAAGAGCCGAAATATGGGGTTGCGGCGCAGGGCGGGGCCGGGTCTGCGCGGCCGTGGACGGCACGCTGTACGGCTGCTCCAAGCTGGCGTCCATCGTTGGGTTTGACCAAGGGGTGTTGCCGTTCGGCGACATCTGGGACGGTCCCTTCGATTGGGAGAGCCGGGCGCTGCTGAATGACAACACCCTGAGGCGTCGAGGGCGTTGCGCCAAGTGCCAGTTGAGCGAGGACTGTTCGGGAGGATGCCCGGCAGTCAACTTCGCCGCAACGGGGAGCATCTTTGAACCCAGCCCAGAGGCCTGCAAGCTCTCTTGCGTCATCTCGCGAGTGACCAAGTACGCGGGACGCAGAGCCGACGAGCTTGGCATCAAACTGGCGACGGATCGGAAGAGCCCGCGTCCGTCGAACGCGACTACTCATTTGCCGCGGACGAGGGCGCCCACTCCTGAACCGGTTGCAGAATCAAGATAACGTGATGTTCCCTTCTCCACGAAGTCGTCTTTTCGAATGGACAGCGGAGGATAGCCATGAGTGAGAAGCGCAAGCGACAGGACCAATCCGGCCTCACGCGCCGGGATTTCACAAAAGCAAGCGCGGCGGGCGCCATCGGGGGCCTGGCCGCCCTCGGCGTGGCCAAGACGGCGGCCGGCGCTCAGGTGCCAACCGCTTCGCGGCCGACTCCGTCTGCGGACGAGGTAGTGGTCACGACGACAAAGCAAGGGCTCAAGATCACGGGGCCCTTCTGTCCCGGTTGGGCGGTCCCCATCGTCGCGACCTACCATGGGATAGAGGTGAGAAAGCT